>JBAXOR010000046.1:0-7574 GCA_037133155.1 Chrysiogenales bacterium
GCTGTTCATCCAAAAAGGCCCGCTGGTGCAGTTAAAAGACAGAAATTCGCCGCCCCAGGTACATGAGGATCGCGATGCCGGTATCAGCTATCAGGGGCCGCTGGTCATCCTGGTCAACGCCATCAGCGCCTCCTCTTCGGAAATCCTGGCCGCCGCCATGCAGGATTACCGCCGGGCGATCATTATCGGCGGCGAGCATACATTCGGCAAGGGCACGGTGCAGGTCATGCTCGACCTCGACCGTTATCTTCCAGCCGAAATGGTGCGCTACCGGCCCTTGGGTGCCATCACCCTGACCGTGCAAAAATATTACCGGATTACCGGAGAATCGACCCAGTACAAGGGCGTGGTGCCGGATATTATCTTGCCCGATCTATATTCCTACCTTGATATCGGCGAAATAAGCCAGCCATATTCATTGCCCTGGGATACGATTCCCGCGCTGGCTTTTATACCCTGGAAAAATTCGTATACCGATCTAACTGAAATAAAAGCCAGAAGTCAGCAAAGGCTGAATGCCAGTGTTCGTTTTTTACAACTTGCCGCCAATATCAGCCGTTTGAAAAAACAACGCGAAAAAACAGAAGTAACTCTGAATTTGAAAAAATTCCAGATCGAGCAGGATTTGCTCTTTCAGGAAGCCGAGAAGTTTAATTGCGAGCAGGTGGAGTTTCCTTATATCCAGGCGCGCTTGCTGGAAACCGCCGCCGACGGCTCGACAGCAGCCAAAGCTACCCTGGAAGTAAAACGAAAGGAATGGATATCCGACTTGCGCCAGGACTTGATTATTGATGAGGCCATACAGGTTCTCAATGACTGGATCACACCGACCCGGGATCGTTGAATCCGGCTTCGAACAGCAGGAGCAGAGACGCGGTCAGGGCCGGAACGGCAAGCAATAAAAGGCTTTTGGCGTTGCCATAAATAGACAGGAAAAAAGAAGCCATGAGCAGGGTGCCGCTGGATCCACCCAAATAATCGGCGGCGTTCAGAAGGCCGGCCTTTTTCGCGGCCGACTCGGAGCCATTGATGTGCAGACCCAGAGGCAGAATGGCACCAACCAAAAACCCCATACTCCCCAGCCATGAGAATAAAGGAATCTGCCCTGTCGATCCGGTCATTTTCGCAAAAACAGCCATTAACGGCAGGCAGGTCAGGCTGGCAATGACGATGAGCAACTGGTTGCCTGCCAGCAGCTGCCTGGTTTTTTTCGGGGCAGGCTGTTTCCTTTTTAGGTAACGGCCGGTCAGTGAGACGCCCAAACCCATTCCCAGCATGAACGCGGCAACCAGCAGGCCGATGCTCTGGTAGACATAGCCCCAGATGTTCTGAAAGGTAAATATGGTCAGAATTTCCAGGGAAAGTCCGGCAAATCCGCCGCTGGCCGCGGCCAGCAGGATGGAAAAATTACCGGGAGCCCTTTTTCGGCGTAATAAAACCCACAAAACAGCCGGGCAGAGCAGCAGTATCATGAATATGAGCAGGTTGCTGAATTTCATTTTTTCAAAAAAATCAAACAAACCAGAAAGGGGGCTGCCGCTGGTCCAGCCTAATAAACGGCCGCAAAGAAAATAAGCAATGGGCTGCTGGTCGCGGTTCAAAGCCCGGACCGGATATTGATCAAGGGCCTTTTTAATGAACCTGGTTTTTTCATCCGGGTGCAGTGATTGAAAAATCTTTCCCAGGTCTGCCGGGGGATTGCCCATGCGCTTATAGCGTGTGACCAGGAGCGATAGATTTGTGCTGACGCTGGCGGGATCTGATGAAGCCGAGAAGAAATTGGTAGAACCCGGAGCAATGGCAATGGCCGGGAAGACACTTTTCAGGGTTTGGTAAATGGTTGCCGTGTAGGGATTGGTGATTTCGGAAGCATAATTCTCGGCCGAGGTCAGTCGCATGGCTACTACTCCGCCGTCGGTCAGGATGGTTTTTATATTCATGAAAAATTCGCGGGTATAATACCTGTTCAGCTGGGCGGTCCAGGCATCGGGCTGGTGCAGATATACCAGGTCGAACCTGTTTTTCGGATCGCTTTTCGTTCTGGCCGCCTCTATTACGAAGCGGCGGCCATCAATCACCGGCATGCGCAGGCGTGGATCGCGCAGGCTCTTTTTGTCGCTGGCCGGCAAATGGTCTAAAATCAAGTTCAGAAATTCACCGTCAATCTCCACGGCGGTGAGACTGGATATCTTGTATTGCAGAAGCTGCTTGGCTAAGCCGCTGGCCCCTTCGCCGATGACCAGGACGCGCCGCGGCTGCGGATGCTGGGTTATGATCTGCGCGGCCAGAATCCTTTGCTGGTCGTCGTCCGGGAATACTGTCGTCAACTGGCCGTTGCTGTACAAGCAGTATTGGCCGTGGCTCAGGCCCAGCTGCAGGTTCTGGTATTTCGAATCGCGGCTTTCGATCCAAGTCGCGCCGGACAACCCCCGCCAGCGCTGCTGCACCAGCCAGGATTCGAGCCTGCCGGCTCCGCCGCCCAGGATGGCGTACAGATTGAAGGCCAGTAGCAGAAAATAAACCGCCAGCGCTTTTTTCCTTTTTTCGGATCTGGCAACAAGGATGGAACCGAGCAGTAAGGGCAGGGTGAACATGGCGATGATCAGTGTGGAATTGAATTTTTCCAGCAGCCAGAAAGTGTAAACCACACCTCCGGCCAGAGCGCCGATGCATTCCCAGATATAGGCGCGGACCATTTTTTGCGTATCGTTCAGAGCTGAAGCCGGTTGGAGCTTGACGGCCAGGGGGAAAACAAAACCGCTGAAAAAGCTGAAAGGAATCGTCAGCAGGGGAATAAGCCAGAAAGTACTGCTTAAGGGCATCAGCGTGCCTTGGGGAACGGCGTTGATTTGCTGTAAACAGCGGACTCCAGTAAGTAAAAGTGGCGCGCTGACACACAGGAGCACTACCACCCAGGGAAAAGCGGGCGCGGTGCGCCGCGGCCCGACGCTTAATAATCCGGAGCAGCAAGATCCGGCGCCAACGCCGAGCAGCCAACCGCCCAGGGCGATGGCGAAGGAAATTTCATTGCCGGCCGCCACGGTGAAAAATTCGCGCAATAATATTGTCTGAAATACCAGACTGAAAGCACCCAGGAGAAAATAAAGCGGTGCAATCAGCCCCACGGCGCTGCTGAATCCCTGCTTAGCCATGCGGCGATTATAGCAAAACCGGATTAAATTTCAATGACTTATCGTGATGCGTTATGCGTGATGCGTGATAAGTTGCAACAATAAGTCCAGAATTTGCATATTTCTTCTCTTTCGTATCACGCATTACAAATGGTCGCTAAGTTCGTTCACGCAAAACTGTTTTAAACCTGCCAGTTGGCTACGTAAGCCTTGTCGCCGGGAATGTTGATTTTTATAGGGCCTCCGGCCGGGATTGTCTGGAAAGGCTGGCCGTTGAATGACCATTCGAGCTTCAACTCCAGTGTATTGCCGCTACCGATACCCAGGATGCCGAACGGCACCTTGATTTCAATAATCTTGCCGGCCGCCGCTTGGGCGTCAGTGGAAAAATTATTCAGAGTCAGAAGCTGATCTTTCTTATAAATGCCACCCTGCCACAAATTACGCTCGCTTTGCAAGGAGACGCTCAGGGAAAAACCGTTTTCAAAATAAGTCAGGGCGTCTTTTTTGGTATCAATCCTTAAAAAAACATGGTCGTGGTCAAAACCAAAATATAGGGTCTTCACGATCGGGTTGGCGATATTCATGGCCCCGCCATAGGAATTGATGTCAATGCGTCCGGCGTCCTGCCATTCAAAAAAATCGCTGGTCTTGCCGTCGATGATCACTTCCAGGTAGTCCTGCGGCTGGATGATGTTCAGGTGATCGGCGTTTACTGAAGCGGCAATGGGCCGGGTCAGCGCTTCGGGAACAGGCTGCTGCAGTATCTGATAGATTTTAAGCAGGTTCTGCCGGAAAAGATTGTCGAAAACAGCGATATCGGGGGTATAATTCTCCCTGCCGTACCACCAGAACCAGTCACTGCCCTGGGCGATATGGACCAACTCTTCAATGGCCTCGATTTGACCCTGGTTGAGGCGGTTTTTTGCGGCACTGAAGGCATCTTTGGCTCCCTTGAGGAATTCCCAGGCCCGCTGGTCTTCACGGTCGCCGATCCAGATGTCGAAATTGGCATTGATCCATGAACCAGCTTTCAGTTTCGCCAGGTCCAGGTTGAGGCTATCCATAGCTTGTGAAAAAGTAACAGTTTCAATTTCGGAATCAAGGCTCAGCTGGCGGTAGAATTCCCGCAAAAAGTCGCGGCCGCTGCCTGGATAAAATTCCCAGGCGTTTTCGCCGTCAAGAATGATGGAAATGGTCAACTCTTCAGAACTGGATCGGGCAATGTCTTTGATGCGCCGGTGCAGATCGGCAGCGGCGGCAGCGGCGGAAAATTTCTGGTAATAAAAACCGATAAGATCAGAAAGGAGTTGATCGCGGAAAAAAATGCGCACAGGGTTGCCCGGCAGTCGATAGGGCTTGTAAAACGCTTCCGGAGTCGTGATCTGAAAGCGGGAATTCCGTTCCAGCTGCCGCGGCAGCGAACGGCTCAATACGTGTTCATCCGAGGCGGTCCAGGCGATTCCCATTTGGGCAAGAATAAGCATCACCCTTTCGGACAGGCTGCCTTCTGAAGGCCAGATGCCTTGGGGGCGGCGACCGAAGGTTTTTTCCATCAATGACAGCGCGGCGTTCAACTGGGCGCGCAGATCATCCTCCCAGTCAAATTCCAGGTCATAAGCCGGCAGGCTCGGGTTGGCTTTTCTGCCTTGCTGGGGGTCGAGCAGCAGCGGCATAATCGGATGGTAAAAAGGGCTGGTGCTTAATTCGATTTGGCCGCTGTCCTGAAATTTCTTGTATTCGGGAACAATCCGGAGCAGAATTTCGTTTTCCACGGCGCTGACCGTCTCCTTGTCTTTTTCGGAAAACGATTGTCCCTTGGCGATCAATGCAGCTACCCGCGGGTCACTGTTTTTATAGAATTCATCAAAATAACTCAATTGAAACCAGACCTGAATATCGCGAAGTTCGGCTAATGAAAAAATCTGCTGCCAATCCGGGGTCGCCGATTGCGCCAGGCGGGCCATTTTTTTCTGATAAAGAAAATCGAAACGGCGGAAAGGTTTGATGTGGTTCTCGTGGTTAAGGGAGAAAAAATGCTGCACCAGGAACTCGACATCCTCACGACTTAACGAGGCTGCCGGTTTGCGAAAAATATCCTGGAAGGCGTCACTCACCCCGGCGTGGTATAATTCCAGGCCGGCGAGCAGAGATGGAACCAGGTTGAAGGTCAGGCGCAGAGAAGGGAATTCTTCAAGGATGTGAACCATCCCATAATAATCTTTAAGGGCATGCAGGCGCAGCCAGGGCAGCTCGAAGTTTCCGCTCTGGGGATTTTGGTAAAAAGGCTGGTGCATGTGCCATAGAATGGCCAGCCTGGTTTTACGACTCATCACCTTGCTGTTTTAATTCGAATAAAACTCCGGAAAAACTTTTCGGATGGACAAAAGCAATCTGGGAATGGTGGGCGCCGCTTTTTGGTTCGCTGTTGAGCATTTGCACATTTTTTTCCTGCAGCCGCCGGATGGTTGCCTGGAGGTTGTCGACTTCCAGGGCCAGGTGGTGCAGGCCGCCGCCCTTTTTTTCAATGAAAGCGCTGACCGGGGAATCGGGTCCGGTAGGTTCAAGGAGTTCGATAAGGACATCGTTGATTTTAAAAAAAGCGACGTTTACTTTTTGTTCAGCAACCTTTTCGCTGCCCAGGTATTCCAGGCCGAGCACATCACGGTAACGCGTAATTTCTTCGGCCAGGTTTTTCACCGCGATGGCGATATGATCAATTTTTTTTATCATGGTTGTCTCCTGTTTTAATGATTTTGCATATTGCTTCGGCAATCTGAAAGGGATTGCCATTATTACTGTCCTGCAAAATGGCAGCAATAGCGAAGTTTTGCCGCATTTCCTCTTTGAGCTGTTCGGCAACAATTTTTTCGATAAAGTTTTTTTTAATGGCCAGGGCTTTTCCCTCAATTCTGCCCTTTTCGGCAATCCGGTATTTAAAAAGCGTAGCCAACAGTTCGTCGATGCCCTGGTTTTCCTTGGCTGAAGTGGGAATGATAGGCGGATTCTTTGCAGCCAGGGCGAAATAGTTCTTGATTTCGCTGATTTTGGTATCACTCCCGCCCAAATCAGCTTTATTGATTACAAATATATCGGCGATTTCGATGATGCCGGCTTTGAAGATTTGAATTTCATCGCCGCCGCCGGGGTTGAGTATATAAAGTACCACGTCGGCGATATTGACGATGTCAACTTCGGACTGGCCGACGCCGACCGTTTCGATGATAATGATTTCCTTGCCTGCGGCTTGCAGAAGGTCGATGATCTCATGGGTGGAGAGGCTCAAGCCGCCCAGGTAGCCTCGGTTGGCGATACTGCGGATAAAGACATTGGCATCATTGCTGTGTTGTATCATACGCAGCCGGTCGCCAAGCAAAGCGCCTCCCGAAATCGGCGAAGAGGGATCAACGGCCAGGACAGCGATATTCAAACCTTGTGTTTTGAGTCCGGTAATCATTTTATCGATCAGGGAGCTCTTACCACTGCCCGGAGCGCCGGTGATGCCGATTTTGAAAGCACGGCCTGGCAGGGGATAGATTTTCTGGAGCAGTTTTTTATAATCTTTTTTGCGGTTCTCCACCTGCGAAATGGCTTTGGCCAGGGCGACTATATCTCCCTGACGAACACGTTGAATCATTTCATCGATTTTCATTGCTGACATAAGCATAACTCAAGCTTTAATGAAAATCAAGTAGGGATAAAAAATGGATATTCTAATGTTGATATTAATATACTAAGAAATATATAATGAATATCTTATTAGATAAAGTTGACAAAACCAGAAATTTATATTATATTTTAGTTGAAATAAAAATAACAAGGAGGTTAATGTGAGAATAACCAATTGTCAACCCTATGTGGATCTGGTCCCTATGTACGACCGTTGGAGCAGGTTTTTTGGCGAGGATCTTCTTGATGAATCTTCCAAGAGCGGTTTGACTCCGAGTGCTTGGCGCCCAATGACCGATATTTACGAGACCAAGGAGGCTTATGTCTTTAAATTCGAGCTTCCGGGTTTCAAAAAGGAAGACATCAAGATTGAATTCTCCGGCGACACCCTTACCCTGTGCGGTGAGAGAAAACAGGAAGAGGAGACCAAGAATGGAAGCTGTCACCGCATGGAAAGGAGCTACGGATTGTTCGAACGTTCATTCACTGTTCCCAAGAATGTGGATGCTAAGAAGATCGACGCGTCTCTGAAGGATGGCATCCTGGTGCTGACCATTCCCAAGGTTGAGGAAGCCAAGACCACGGCCATTCCCATCTCGGTCAATTAAGCAGATCCGATGAAAAGGGCGGTTCTCAGGGAGCCGCCCTTTTTTTTATCTGGAAACTGAATTTAATGGAACGGAATGCGAATAATTGCTTTCTCGGGGGCGAAAGCATATAATTTTTTCATGAAAAGGGAAATTTTCGTTGGTCGCGTTGGCATCGGTGGGGTTC
>JBAXOR010000047.1:0-7508 GCA_037133155.1 Chrysiogenales bacterium
GGCTGATTTACCGACCCCCCTCTCACCGATTAAAAGCAGATTTCTTTTGGAATTGGATATCAAAATCTCGATCATCTGGCGGAGTTCCTTGCTGCGGCCGATGATTCTTTCTTCTTTCTGGATAACTGTTTCGGTAATGTCAAAAAAGGCGTCATTTTTCTGGACTTCGGGCTTACTTTTGCCCTTGTCAACCGTCTCCCTGATTTTTTTTATTTTTTCACCCAAACTTTTGCTTTGCGCGATCAAGAGCGCTTTCTCATAAAAACTCAAAGCCAACTCCACATTCTCTTCCTGCCAATATACATCGCCTATCATTTCATGCCCTTCGGCATAGAACGGATAAAAAAGGAGAAATTTCTGCAACAAACGTTTCATTTCCAGGTTGCGGTTTAAATTGGCCAGATTTTTTATCTGCAAAAGATAAATCAGCGGCTTATTGAAATCTTCAAAACCAGCTTCTTCAAGCAGCAGCAGGCTTTCAGCAAACAGTTTCAATTGCTGCTGACGGTAGGCTGCCTCGATGGCCCGCCATTTACCATGTGAACCATTTTCAGCATTTTTTAATCGCGGCTGCAAAAACTCCAGATCGGCAAAACAGAAATTAGCCAGATAAAACTCACTGATTTTTTGATATAAGTCATCATCGTTCAAAACCATTTCGCCGCCACTGACCAAGTTGCCGTAAATCATACCGCTGGCGTCAATCCGGATCAGGAAAAGGACCTGCCCGTCATTTAAGATAAAAAATGGCGCCAGGCTGAAATTCAGGGTGGCATTCGCATAAATTAATTCATTCGCAAAAAAGCTGCCGTCGGCAACGTGTTTTTTATTAGCCGGATTCTGGCTTGCCATCACGGCACCGCTGATCTTTTTATCAAAAAGCTTGAACAGGTTTTCAATCCAGAACTTATAATCACTGAAAAGGTTTTTCTTCGACTTGTCATCGGATTGGAGCTTTTCATTTTTCATATAATCACTGATATTTTCCAGGATGAATACCAGGGTCTGGCGCTCGGTTTTGCTCAGGCCCAGAACCTGAGTACTAAAAATCTGTAAAAAGGCTATGACATTTTCCAGTTTTTGAAAAATATCATTTGAAAAAAAAGATTTGCCGGCTGCCAATTGAAAATTCTTTTTTTGCGCCAGGTTTTCGGCCAGGAGCAAGCCATCAAGTGTATAAATGATGTACAGGAGCAACAAATCGGCATTTTCTTTGTTGAAATCACGTTTTTCAAATTTGAAATCCGGGAAATAAATCGCAAAAAACTTGCCCATCCTCACATATTGGCCGAAATGAGTATCCATCATGTGCTCCAGTATCCTTTCACTGGCAGTGATTATATTAATAATATAGGGGAATGTCAATTTAAAATTGATTTTTCAATCAGAATTTGCTATACTTTTTTTGGAAAGCATGGATGAAATACAGGAATTTTTTAAGAGTAACCATTGGGCTACATTACTGATTATTGTCGCAGCCATGGTGCTGATCTTAAAAATCATCTACCAGGTCCTGAAAACAGCAAAAGTTTCCGCTTTCCAAAATAAATCGTTTTTTGAATCTTTTTTTTATCTGCTGTTTAAAAAAGCCTACATGGAACAAAACGCTAAAAGGGCCAGTAAACAGAATATGTTCTTCAAAGCCGGCCAAATATATGAAGAAATCGGTGAATTCAAAAAAGCCCTGCAAATTTATGAAGAAGGCCAGGAATTCGAAGCCATGGGCGCTTTGCTGGAAAAACTGAACAAGGAAAGCGAGGCTATTGAAGTTTACAAAAAAAGCGGCAATAGTGATAACCTGATCAAACTACTGCTCAAACGTAAAAATGTCGAAGCCGCCGGAATTGTCCTCGAAAATAACAATCGTTTTCAGGAAGCGGCTGAACTTTATTATAACTACGAAAGATATGAAAAAGCGGCCCAGATCTATGAAAAAAAAGGATTTTACAAAAAAGCGGCCTATATTTACGAAAAAGGGGGCAATTTAAAAAAAGCCGCTGGTAATTTTGAAAAATGGTTCATTACCAGTTTTGATACGTCGGTTGGGTATCAAAGTTCAAAGGAGCTGGAACAGGAGCTGCTCAAAGCAGTGGAATTGTACACCCAGCTGAATGAACTTGAAAAAGCATATGAACTGCTGTTCAAATACGGAAAATTCGAAAAAGCCGCCGAAGTGGCGCTAAAAATGAAAAAACTCACCGACGCCGCCCAAAATTTTGAAAAAGCCCAATTGCCGCTCAAAGCCGCCGAAATCTATGAGCAATTGAATCAGTTTAAAATCGCCTACCTGCTGCGCGGCGAAAGCGCCTTTGCCATGGGTACCACCCTGGAAGCCGCCGAATGGTTTTTAAAGGGTGAAGACTATACACGCGCCGCCGAACTTTTTGAGTGGGACAAAAAATTCTCCAAGGCCGCCCACTGCTATTTCATGAACCAGAATTTCCTGGGCGCCGCCAATAATTACCTCAAAGACAGCAACGAAGAAGAAGCGGCAAAAATGTTTGAAATGGGCCGCGAATGGACGATGGCCGCCAATATTTCATTTAAATTCGGTAAATTCCAAAAAGCCGGAGAACTTTATGAAAACGCCCAGGAATATTTTAAAGCCGGCAATTCTTTCATCAAGGTGGATGACGACCGCCGAGCCCTAGCCAATTTCCAGCAAATCGCCACCGATTCCCCTGATTTCTCAACCGCCATCACCCTCATGGCCAATATTTTTTTAAAAAACCGCAAACCCCAATTAGTCATTGAAAAAATTGAAAAACTGCTTGGTAACCACCAGATCGACAAAGCCAATATCGAATGGTTTTATGTGCTGGGTCAGGCCTACGAAAACGCGGGCAATTTCAAGAAAGCTTTTGAAATATACCAGATGATCCTGACCGAGGACTATTCCTTCAAAGATGTGCACCAAAAAATCAAGGAAGTCGAAAACCTGATCCAAAAATACAAGGAAATGGACTTGATCAGTGAAGATTCCAGCGAACGTTACCGGATCATCGAAAAAATCGGCGAAGGCGGCATGGGGGTCGTATTCAAGGCTGAAGATACGGTTTTAAAACGCGTGGTAGCCCTGAAAATCTTGAATAAAACCCTGGTCACCGACAAACGCAACCTGGAACGTTTTTTTTCCGAAGCCCGTTCTACAGCTTCACTGACCCAAGCCAACATCGTCACGGTTTATGATGTCGGCCAGATCAAGGACGATTTCTTCATCTCCATGGAATACATTGAAGGGGAAAACTTCATGAACCTTATCCGCCGCAAAAAGGTCTTTTCCCCGTCGCAGATTATTTTTATCGCCATCAAGCTTTTTAAAGCCCTGGATTATTCACACCGCAAGGGAATCATTCACCGCGACATCAAACCTCACAACATCATGATTACCAAGCAAAAAGAAATAAAAATCATGGATTTCGGACTGGCCGTGATCCTGGGCGACCAGAAAAAGGGTGAAAGCGGTGTCATTACCGGTACGCCATATTATATGTCCCCCGAGCAGATCCAGGGTATCCCGGTCGATCACCGTACCGACATTTATTCGTCCGGCACTACCTTGTTTCATATGACAACCGGCCATGTACCTTTCAAGGGTGAAAACATTTTTTACCAGCACCTTTTCGATCCGGTACCTGCGATAAAAAAATACCGCAGCGATATTCCGGAAAAATTATGCTTCATCATCGAAAAATGCATGGAAAAGAAACGTGAGCAAAGATTCCAGAGCGCCATTGAAATATTGAACGAGATCAAGACCATAAAGATTTAAGGAGACAAAAATGGATTTTTCACTCAATGAAGAACACTTGGCTTTCAAGGAAGAAACCCACAAATTCGCTGAAAAGGAAATACGCCCCAATGCCCGGGAATATGATGAAAAAAACGAATTTCCTTTTGAAATAATGAAAAAAGCTTTCGCTGCTGGGTTTCTGACTTCGGGCATCCCGACCGAATACAATGGGGCCGGCTTATCGTCGCTGATCAACGCCATCGTCTGCGAGGAACTCGCCTGGGGCTGTTGCGGCATGTACACATCGATCATGGCCAACACCCTGGCTACCACGCCCATCGTTCTATTCGGCAGCACCGAGCAGAAAAAAGAGTTCCTGGTGCCCCTGACCAAGGAAATGTCTTTCGCCTGCTTCGCTTTGACCGAAAAAGAAGCCGGATCGGACAATTCGGCGATCCAGACCACTGCTGTGCGCCAAAATGATGTCTACGTGCTGAACGGCTCCAAGACCTTCATTACCAACGCCGGTGTTTCCAAAGTGGGCGTTATTTTCGCTTCCACCGATAAAAATCGCGGCGCCCGCGGGCTGTCGGCATTCATCGTACCCATGGACCTGCCTGGCGTTTCAGTCGGCAAGCATGAAAACAAGATTGGACATCGCGCATCCAATACCGCCGAAATTTTTTTTGACGATGTTAAGGTGCCTGCCAAAAATCTTTTAAAAAGAGAAGGGATGGGATTTATTATCGCCATGAAAACACTCGATTATGCCCGGCCAGCCGTCGGAGCAGGGGGAGTGGGCGTTGCCCGCGCCGCCTTCGAAGAAGCACTCAAATACTCGCAGAGCCGCATACAATTCGGCCGCCCCATCGCTTCCTTCCAACACAACGCTTTTAAATTGGCCGAAATGGCCACCGAAATCGACGCGGCGCGGCTGATGGTTTACCGTTCGGCCTGGATGCTGGACCAAGGGATGAAAGCCTCCAAAGAATCGGCCATGGCCAAGGTCATGGCCACCGATGTGGCCATGAAGGTCACTGTGGATGCTGTACAGCTTTTCGGCGGCTACGGCTACATGAAGGAATATCCGGTCGAAAAAATGATGCGTGACGCCAAGTTATTGCAGATTTACGAAGGCACCAACGAAATACAAAAACACGTCATTTCTCTGGAATTACTCGGATCGATGAAAAACATCGGCTGAGTTTATGAACCCGGCAGTTGACGTCATCGTCATCGGTGGCGGTATTATCGGGCTGGCAGCGGCCTTTCACTTTAGAAGCTGATGAAATAAAAATGACTTTTTTCACATTCATCCTGCTAGCCATGATTCTTTTTAGAATCTTCAAATGGATCTGGAAAGATGACAAACCCAAACGGATGAAGCGACCTGCACATCAGGGTGAGCAAGTGGTTGAGGAAATGAAGCAGGACCCGGTTTGCGGCACCTATGTCCCGGCTAGCCTGGCCGTTACGACAACCCATAAGGAGGCAACCATATACTTCTGTTCCAACTCCTGCCGTGACAAGTTTAACAAAAATTCAAATTAAGCTCTCGCTTATTTCAGGGTTTCGGTTGAAGTTTTGTAGATATCGCGGTCGTAGCGGAAACAGTTTTGCGCTTCCGCGGAGATGTAGGGTTTGTTGTTGACGATCATCGAGGCGATGTTTTTGCCCACGCCCGGGCCGAGCATGAAACCCTGGCCGCACATGCCCACCGCCAGGATCAGGCCCTCCAGCCCCGGGGCATAATCGATAATCGGCACCCCGTCCGGGGTCATCGGATAACAACCGCGCCAGATGCGGCGGATCAAAAGGTTTTTAAACCTGGGCAGCAGGGATATCATCCGGCTGGCCAGGGTCGGCAGAAACTCGGATAACGACTCGCGGTCGGTGCCGGTGAAAAGTTTCTTGGGCGTGTAACAGAAGATGATCTGTCCCTCCGAGTTCTGGCCGAAATAGAAGTTCGCGGTTTTGCCCTCCGGCCCGGGGCGCAAGTCCACCACCAGTGGGGCCAAAAAGTGTTTGATCGGCGCCGATATCCCGCCTTCATGTGAATCGGGTGTGACCGGAATGGAAAAACCAAGGAGGGAAGAGTGTTCGCCGGCATCGGCGCCAGCGGCCAGCACAACCCATTTTGCCGAGTATGTGTCGCGATCGGTTTGGACGCCGCTAATTTTACCGTTGCTTTTTAAATACCCCGTTACTTTTTCATTGAATTGATAAACGGCTCCTTTTTTCTTGGCTTCCTGCTGAAAAGCAATCGGCGCCAGCAGCGGCGAGACCTGGCCGTCTCCGGGTGAATAGGTGCCGCCGAGCAAACCCTCAGGGTTGCTCCCGGGTACGATTTCCCTTATCGCCTGCGGGCCGACCCCGTCGATTTTCAAACCGCGTTCTTTCTGGTAGGGAACAAGCCCTTTCAAAGTTTTCTCGATGTTTTCAGTGTAAACCGGGAAACAGTAGCCTCCGGGTTTCCAGCCGACATCGAAACCGTATTCTTCCTTCCAGGTAGAGAATATTTTCAAGCTTTCCAGGCAAATACCGATTTTACCGGGATCCGAATGGGTGGCCCTTACCCCGCCAATGGCCGCTTTGTTGTCGCCCTGGCCGGCAGCCATCCGTCTGTCCAGGACAAGGACCCGCAAACCTCCTTTGGCAAGATGATAGGCAGTCGGGTTACCCACGCTGCCGCTTCCCACAACAATGACATCGTACTCTCTTTTGGCAGGCATTAACGGTTCTCCTCAATTCCCTTGGCAATAAAGTCGCCAAGGTGCACTTCGGCAACCAGCGGTCTTTGGGTGGGCATGGTTATTTCAGCCAGCGCAACGCCTTCCTCCCTGAACAGCCGCAGGATCAGTTCAGTGCAGGTTTTGCCGTTGCAGCCGCCCAAACCGGCGCGAGTCCTGGCCTTCAACTGGTTCATGTCGCGCACACCGGCTCTTATTTCACGGACGATTTCACTCTTTCTTACCCGTTCACAGCGACAAACGATCGGATCTGCCTCTTCCCCGGCCGCGCTGGCAAGTGCCTGGCCCTCATCGATCTCCCGGATTCTGAACCCGGCCACCGTCATTTTGTCTTTGGTCGGGACTTCCAGCAGCAGCAGCCGCCGGCAGTTTTGTGATTCTTTTGTTTTATAGGCAATCACCTTGCCTGCACCTACGACACGGCCTTCCATGTCGGTGGTGGTTACCGTCTGGCCAAGGGGGATGAGATCGTTAACAAATTCATAAGGCATCAGCAGCAATGCTTTTTCTTTTTTTGCATCATAGTCATTGATGACCAGATTGATCGCCAGACCGGGACAAGCCAGGACACAGCTTCCGCAGCCGATGCATTCGGCGCTGAATTCAGGCAGTGCCAGGATCGATCCCGGCATGGTGATGCATTTATTGGGGCAGGCCTCGATGCAGGGGTTGCAGGGAATCTCCTGCATGCAGCGGATCAAAGGATATACGGGAGTATTAAGTTCAATGGGACGGAAAGGTTCGGAGGCCCCGGCGTGATGTTTAAGCAATTCGCCAAAGCCCACCCAGTTGCTGGGTATCGGGATATCCATGCCCATGCTCTGGGCAATTTTCCGGCCGATTATTTTTCCGGAAAAAATTGCTGCCGAAGCTTCGGCGATTTCTTCGGCATCACCGGCCGCATAAGCCTCAATCCCATACGCGTTCGCTTTCTGCAGCAGCTCGTTGACCGGGCTCAGGCCCACGGCGATCAGAACGGTATCGACTGCGAACAGTCGCTCGGTGCCGGGGATGGGCCGGAATTT
>JBAXOR010000048.1:0-7508 GCA_037133155.1 Chrysiogenales bacterium
AGGTCCAGCGAGCCCATGTATTTCAGCACATTGTCGATCTCGCTGGGTTCCAAAAACCGTTCAGGCCGGAGCAGCCGCAGAAAGACTACGATCGAGGAAATGACGATGATGGAGAATACTGAGAGCACCGGCTGCAGGCGGCGCACCGAAAATAAGGCCGGGATGACCAGCCCGAGCAGAATGCCGCTCAAAACGCCGCAGGCGATGAAGAGCAGAAAGGCCAGCAGGACCTGCAGGACCTGACCCAGCCCGGGAGCAAAATAGCGGCAATAAAAATAGAGCACCGGCAGCGAGAAGAAAACAACCATGGCTGAACTGTAAACGCCAGTTTCGAGCATTTTCCAGGCGAAGGCACTGCGCACCGGCAAGGGGGTGGAGAAGAGAAAATGGAGGTCGCGCGAGATGAAAAAAATATCAAGCGAAGCCAGCAGTGCCGACAGCAGCAGCATGGAAAAAAGGGTCATGTAGATCATCATCAGCAGCTTCTCGGCCAGGAAGACCTTGAAGAATTGGGGGAATTCCTTCACCGCTGCCAGGTAGCCGAAGATCTTGTTGAAAAAGAAACCGAGCACCAGCATGAAGAACATTCCGAGGAGCAGGAAGAGGACGAATTTTATCTTCTCGCCGCGCACCCAGGAATTGCGCAGTTGCAGGAGTTTAAGCTTCAGCAGGCTTTTCATTTTGGAGCACCGTCTGGAAATAAAACTCCTCGAGGCTGCTCTGCCCGGCCAGAGACATCAACTCCTCCAGCCCGCCTTGGATGATGATGCGGCCGTCGATGATGACGCCGATGCGCCGGCAGACCTCCTGGGCCAGGGTCAGGATATGGGTGGCGAAGAGGACGGCCGTCCCCTTGGCGGCGACCTCCTTGAGGTATTTTTTGAATTTTTTTCCCACCAACGGATCGATGGAAACCAGCGGCTCATCGAGCAGCAGTAGTTTGGGCTCGACGGCCAGGGCCTGCGAGATGAGCAGCTTCTGCCGCGTGCCGGCTGAGTAGTTCTCTACCAGCTCGGTGCGGTACTCTTCGAACTCGAAATACTTGAAAAAGAAATCGATCTTTTCCTTTCTTTTGGCATAAGGGATCTTGTAAAGGTCCTGGAAAAAATTCATGTGCTCTTCGCCGGTAAGTTTATAGTAGAGGAACGGCTGATCGGGAACATACGCGATCAGTTTTTTCAGCTCGTGGTGCTCGCGGTGGTACCGCTGGCCGTCGATGACGACGCTGCCGCCGTCGGCGGCCAGCAGGCCGGCCAGAATCTTCAGGGTGGTCGTCTTGCCTGCTCCGTTCGGCCCCAGCAGCCCGTAGATCTCGCCCGGAGCCAGTGAAAAAGTGACATCCTTAAGCGCCGCCCGCTTGCCGAACTTTTTTTGCAATCCGCTTATTTCAAGCATAGGGACATTGTAGCATAGAAGTAAGAAACAAAACGAGATGGGTTGACGGCGGTAAGCCCATTCAATTTCTTGTCTTCGTTTTGGTCATTGGTGCTTGGGATTTGTTTGGGATTTGGTGCTTGGGATTTGGATCTTATCTTACCGTAAACCGTCCACCGTATACCGTACACCAAGTTTTTCCCGATTCGGCAAGCTTATTTCTCCGTATACGTCCAGCAGCCGTTCCAATTATCCGGCGGGTTGTCTAACAGGTAGCGGCAGCGCTTGGTGAAGACCTGTGCCGGGGGATCATCGCTCAGCGCGGTAAAGATATTCATGGCGGCAGTGAAATCGCCCGTGAAATAAAGTTGCAGCCCCTTTTCGAAATCCGCCAGTCTTTCAAGCCGGCCGTCCACAGTTTGCTCCTGCTCACAGACCACTTCGAAAATCTCTTCGGGGTTCATTTTGCCTTTCACCCTGACACGGTCGAGACGGCGCAGGACGATCTGCCCGGAGGCCATGCGGCCGGCCAGGGACCCGCAGATGACCGCGGTCCGGTACTGCTTGTTGATCCCTTCCAGGCGCGATGCCAGGTTGACAGCGTCGCCGATCACCGTGTATTCAAAACGCTTTTGCGAGCCGATGTTGCCGACGATGACCTCGCCGCTGTTGATGCCGATGCGCATACCTAATCGTGGCAGCCCGTCTTTTTCAAAATCGTTGTTCAGTTCCGACAACTCCTCCTGGCAGCGCAAGGCGGCATGCATTGCCTTAAGCGCTTGATCGGGAGAGGTCAGCGGAGCCCCCCAGAAAGCCATGATGGCATCGCCTTCAAACTTGTTGACAAAACCGCCGTTGGCCATGATCACGGTCGTCATCCGTTCCAGGTAGGTGTTTAAAATATTGACCACTTCTTCGGGGGGCAGGTTTTCCGACAGGCTGGTGAAGCCCGCCAGGTCGGAAAAGAAGATGGTGACCAGTTTTTTCTCACCGCCCAGGTTCAGGCCCTGGGGATTTTTCATTATTTCGGCCAGCA
Organism: Chrysiogenales bacterium; assembly: GCA_037133155.1. Lineage (GTDB taxonomy): Bacteria > Acidobacteriota > Aminicenantia > UBA2199 > UBA2199 > UBA2199. The sequence continues at coordinate 2,411 of JBAXOR010000048.1, forward strand.
ACGAATCGGACAGGTAATTTTTAAAAGCGTTCTGGATGAATTTCTTTTTGCGGCGTTCGCGCCGGTAGCGTTCATACACATCATTGGCAGTGGTCAATACGAGCCCCAGAAAGAGAGGTAGAAAATCCTGATCAAAACCAAGGTCAAACAAATAAAAGTTGCAGGTCAAAACCAGCAGGATAACCCCCGTGGCTGCCAGTATTTGCCAGTAAATGGACTTTATTCGGAAAAGCAATCCATTCAGCACCGCAATGGCCAGAAACACCAGGAGCCACTGCAGCCAAGGGGGGAGTACGCGGATGAAATCCCGAGCCAGGAAATTGCTCAGGGCGGTAGCGTGCAGTTCAAATCCTGCCCCGACAGCATGGAGTGGTGATGGCCGGTTGTCAAACAATCCGGGAGCGGTCGCACCGATCAAAACAATCTTATTTTTAAATTTATCGATCGGAACAACCGCTGCCTGTCCCTCTTGCATGCGCACCTGAGATTGTATCAGCTCGGAGATGCTATAGCACTGGTAGCTGCTGTTTTTGTAGAATTTGAGGTTCAATCCTCCATTTGAGTCAAAAGGGATTTCTGCCAACAATAATTTCGGATCGGCATATAAGGCCAAGGCCAATGAAAATGAGGGATAGACACGCCCCTGGCAACCGCTGAAATGCTTTAAGCGACGAAAAACCCCGTCGCGATCCGGGACAAAAAACGCATTACCGCTGCCGCGCAAAGCTGCGAGGATCTGCGGCACAGGAGCCAATTTTGTCCCTTTTTTGATAGGCAAGCCGGCTAAGCCTCGATCGGTTTGCAAGGCAAACCTGCTTAAATCGATCGGCGTAGTGCCGTTGTCGGTTAAAAATAGCGGCATAAAGACAAAGCCGGCCTTTTTAATGGCATCAGCCAGCTGCTCATCCTCGCCGGCATAAGGACTGGCCTCGCTGTAAATCATGTCCAGGCCGACAGCCTTGACGCCGGCCGAAGCCAGAAAATCGATGGCCTTGGCATAAAGGCTGCGCGGCCAGGGCCAGGAAATATTGAATGTCCTGCTGTAAAAATCAAGACTCTCCTGGTCGAGTTCAACCAGAATGACCGGAGCATCTATGTGCCGGCTGAAAACACGGATTTTCTGGTCGTAGATTTTGTTTTCATACAAAGACGAGACGAAATTCCCCAAGCTGATCGCGAGGATAAAAATCAATCCGGTCGACAGCAGGTAACGGCGCAAAGTTCAGCGGGAAACGCTCTTCTTGAAGCGGGCGAATCTGACACTCATGTCTTTACCCGAAGCTTTTCCCAAAGCATCGCTCACGTAATCAATGCGCTTGGCCGCCGATGGATGGGCCGAGAATGCCTTGGCCTTTTTTTTCTCAATTTTCTGGCATTTCTCCAGCATGGCCAGCAGTGCATCCTGGTTGTAACCGGCTGCGACCAGCAGATCCAGTGCACCCAGGTCGGCGTCTTTTTCCTGGCCGCGTGAATAGCCTTTCTGCAGCAGCGTACCGGTGATATCCAGAACGGAATCTTTAAAAATATTGAGCACTTCACTGCTCGAACCCAGGGCTTCGCCAGCGGCGAACGTACCCAGGGACTTCATCCGTTGCGATTTGATCGCCTGCAAAGGATCTTTGCTGACAATATGCTGGATCTCATGGGCCAGGATGGCTGCCAGTTCATCTTCATTTTCGGCCATTTCGACGATGCCGCGGCTGAGAAAAATGATGCCGCCCGGAGCCGAAAGGGCGTTGGCTTCAGCGCTGTCCAACAGGGCGAAATGGTAGCCGCCAAAGATTTCGGGTCGCTCCGACTTCAGCACCAGCGCCTTGCCGATCAGATTCAGGTAATGGCAAAGCGCCTTGTTTTTCCACAAAGGATACTGGGAAAGGATATTGGCCGCGACGGCCCGGCCGATATAATATTCCTCTTCTTCGCTGATTTTATGGGTGGCGCCGGCAACCATTTCAACGCCCTTTTTGGCTTTGCTCAGTTTGCTCAGGCTGGGCAATTTCCAGGCTGCCAGCAATTGACAAAGGCAAAGTAACAGCATTAGAGCCTTATAGCAAATTCTAAAATTTGGTAGATCTTTAGAACAAATTTTGAATTTGCTATTTAAGGCTCTTATCCCCCCTTTGCAGGGGACTTCGCAGCTCTGCTGGGTCAGTTTTTTCATTGGAGTTTGCCATCCCTGATGAATTCCACCAAAGCGGCATTGGCCACATCCTGGTCCATGACCCATTCGACAGCAGCAAAGTTGTAACCTTTGCTGCCGCGTATTTTTTTCTCGTTGCCTTCATTGAAGCCCTTGGCAGCCAGTGCCAATTCTTCATCGCTGGCCCCCTTTTTGCCGGGCATGATGCCGCTCAAGTTGACCTTGCTTTCGGTAACCGCCGATTGGTGGACATAGCCCTTTGAGCCATTGGCATTCTTCACCAGAAACCAATTACCCTGCGTTTCGATCAACTCCAGGCGCGCGCCTTTTTGGATGGCCGCCAGGTTGTTGGAGAGAAAATCGGGCTTGGCCAATAGCTGTGTACGCAACACTTTGACTGTCAGGACTTTTCCGGCCAGCAGCAGCGCGGTCACGGCCAAAAAGCCCAACAAGCATACGTTATTCTTCATCGCTTCACATCGGTAACAATCGACTGCTCAAATTCAACTGAATATAATTATAATGCAAACAGCCGGAGATTTCAATACCAACAAATTGTTTTTCATCGCCCTAAGGTGTATAATACAGTTTGCCGTCAGAACGCAGCCGGAACCCTCCGTTTGGACCGAGAAATTTGACCGCAAGGAGAAGAACATGAAAAAAAAATTGATCCGCTTGGCCCTCTCCCTGTGCCTGGGGCTGACCCTCACACTTGGCGCCGTTGAAAAACTTGCCAAGCCGCAGAGCAAAGATGTCTTGAAAAAAATGGAAAAAGCCGAGAAGGCCATAAAAAACAAAGATTATGACGCCGCGCTGGCCCTTTACAACGAAGTCATCCTGCTCGAACCGGGCTATGCTCCGGTATATTTCACAAGCGCCCAACTCTTGCGTGTCAAGGAAGTTTACGATTTGGCCTTGGCCAGGTATGAAAAAGCCCTGGAAATCAGTCCCGATTTCACTCTGGCCCTTAACGAATACATCCGCACCCTGCTGATCCTGAACCAGAAAGCTATCGCTGGACACGACCTGAAAAATGCCGGCATGTACTATGAAAAAATAGTGAATTTAAAAAACATAGAAATCTCCCACCCCAAAGAACTGCAGTATGCCGCCAACCAGCTGGGGTACAACGCCTACAATCAGCAGGATTTCAAAAAATCGATCATGGCGTTCCAACGCTTTCTGGCGATCCCGGAGATCGAGAAAAACGAGGCGAACAACAGTGCCCTGGCCGCTTACATGATAGGGCTTAATTATAGCCGCCTGGACCAGCCTGAGCAAGCCAATCCCTATTTGGAAAAATTCATCTCCGGCCCCCAGAACGAAACAACGATGCCATGGTTGCCGCTGAGCTATTACATGCTGGCTAAGAACAATTCCCTCCCCCTCACCAAACAGATTGCCCAGATAAAAGCAGAAAAATCCGGCGACCCGCTTGTTATGTTCGACCTTATCGCAACCGCGGCCAAAGCCAGCACCGGGATCCAGCCGAACTTGGCCAAAGCCATCGAGCTCAAACCCGACCTCGAGGATGCCTTTATTGATCTGGGCAATTATTTCTTCTACTGCCAGGATTTTGATAATTCCCTGAAAACCTACAACGACCTGATCACCAAATTTCCGACTTCTCCCAGTATAATAACTTATAAATCCTTCATGCAGAACATTGAAAAGGAACGGGAAGCAATCAAGACACTCAGGACCAAAAAGAAGGCAAAGTAACTTTTTCCGACGCTTAGTTTTTCTTTGCCTGCCTGAACTTGGCGAATTCACGGAAGCGCTTGCGGGTGACCATTTCTTCGACGGTCACATCCAGAAAATACTTCCCCGGTTTAAGATAGGTATAGGGCACGGCAATGGCAATGTTTTTTCTTTTCGTGAAAACAGCGCGGCTTTCGTTGAATTCATGCGTCAGGGATAGTTTTTCGATCTTGACGTATTCACAATAGACATCCGCCGTGACCGTAAATGCGGTGTGTACACCATCCCCGCGTTCTTCAACCATCACATATTTCACCGGAATTTCGATCAGCAATCCGGACGCATCGGCAGTGGCCTTAAAGCGAAAATAGTTTTTTTCAGCACCGCTGACCCCGCCCAGTTCCTTGACCTGTTCGATGGCGTCGAGCAATTCGAGCGGCCAATGATCGAGACGGAATTTTCCCACCCCTTCGTAGTCGAGGAATTCAAGGCGCAAGGCATAGTTGTTATATATCCATATCTCGGCGGCCTTGACGCGCGGATTATCCAGCATCGGCATCTGCTCGCGCTGGTCGGGAAATCCCAAAATAAGCAGAATGCGCCCTCTTTCGCTGTCCCAGCCGTTGGCGGCCGGCCCCTTTTCATGGAACCAGCGGTTGGCGAACTCGACGCGCTTGGTGAACTCCTCTTTGAACTCGTTTTCCTCGCTAGCGGGCTGAGGGTCCCTTTTTCCCCAGAAATCAACGATGAATTCGTCGCGGGCTTTGCCATCGGCCAGATGCGTGTAAATTTGGACTTCGTCCTTGGTCATGATCAGCCTGGCCTGGGGGAAAAAATCATCCTGGACGTTCAAGCCGGGCTCGCTGCGCGGTCCGGAGTGATCGCAGCCAAGCAACCAGAAGATCGCCATAATCAATGCGCTTGTTTTCATATTTACTCCCTTTGCTTACCTTGTATTTTATTCAATTTTCCTCTTGATTGCAACCAGCCGGGGAATATTGACACAAAAACTTTAAAAGTCTATGCTATGCAAAAGCCATGAAAAAGAAGGATCTGCATCTGGTTATACCGAAAAAACACCAGTCGTTGCGGTTGGTTTTGTCTGCGGCAGTGCTACTAGCATTGCTGGGCGTTTTGTATCTGTTGTGCGGAGGATCGATCCGGGCAATGATCCAGCGCCGGCAGCTGCGGGGACTGAACGTAATACTGATCACCCTTGACACGCTGCGCGCCGACCATCTCAGCTGTTATGACAAG
>JBAXOR010000049.1:0-7365 GCA_037133155.1 Chrysiogenales bacterium
ATGTTTTTTGGCTATTGATATTTTTTTGGTAACCTTGAGATATCCAATCAGATGGTCTTTCTAAAATTCCATTTAGCTTACGGTTTGAATTTAAATAATTCACCCATTTATGGACTGCATAGATATCATTATCACTAAGAAGGGTTGTTTTTACTTTTGAAACGAAAACCGCCAAACTATTAATATCAGTCCCAATACTTCTGCGTCCTAAACGCATTGCTTCAACAAGAGTTGTTCCTCCTCCCATGAAGGGATCGTATACGGTCTCACCTGGCTTAGTAAAATACTTAATTGCGGCTTCAGCAAACTTAGGTGAAAAACGAGCTGGATAACGATAGTATGTGTGGGTAAACCCATTGACAGGTCTATAATCAAAAACAGATTGAACAAATGAAAAGAAATCTATCGACTTTTGCTTCATGAAGATTTACTAAGAGAAAAATTGATTTTTCCCATAATCTATTTTAATGGAAACTGATTAATTTTCCAATAGACGTTTATGAAATCTTTATGTTGCATCGCCTGATGCACCTCGAATAGATTCATTTTCTAAGGATAATGGGCCTAGCGAATTAATAATTGGTAAGATTACAGGAGAAACTGCTCGACAGAATTCCTCCACTTGTTTTTCAATGCTTAGCCCATTATCATTTTCATCTTCCTGATTGTCTTCAGTTCCCGATATTTTCTTTCGGTTTTCAATATCCTGTTTAAGAAGTGATAACCCTAACAATACCATACTATATATGAATTGCGTTTTAGTCAATTCAGGTTCTGCCTTTGAGTTTTTCATTTCAGTCTTAAGGTAGAGATTATCTATGTTGATGAAGAAATCATAAACTAAAGCTTGTTCTGAATCGTCATCATTAGCTTCATTATTTCCAGCGTTGATGATCCTTAAAGCAGTGAATTTGTCAAATGGAGGGTTTTTACTCTGCCACTCTTCTTCTTGAACTTCAGTTATTTTGGGCAATTGAATTCCAGAAGATCTTTCCCGGTTTTCTCCTTCTTTTTCGCTTGGTGGACGTCTTCTGGAAGGATCGCCGCTGCGTATTTCTTGTGCTTCTTTCACAGTAACATGGAATTCATTTTTAAATGGTTCAAGTAGAGAACAATCATTTACTCTTGCAATAAGATGCAATTCCTGGTTTAACTCAACATCACTGGGTAATGATAGGCTAAGGGTTGCAATTCCATTCTGAAGATTCAACACATAGTTCTGGAAAACTGATTCTTTATCTCCCTGCATTAACACTAAATTGAACTCACCCGGATCAATAGCCCTCGAGAAATAGTCATTCTCAACATCAGTCTCGAAAGTTAACCGACATCTCATATTAATGTGACAATCCTTATCGAGAATATGCCCATAGTCTTTGCCTTTAAATTTGAACAATGTTGGAAATCGATTCCCTTTAAAATCTTTCTCTTGATCTTGTACTTCGATTGTTTTGAATGGGATTGAGAGTCTGAGCCCTTGGAGGAAAAGACTAGAAAGTATTGGGGATTGTTTCATTAGTTTCGCTAGAATATCTTCAAGGGGCTTCGAATCCTCAAATCTTGATTTGGTTTCTTCTCGCCTCCTTCAGTATCGCCGGGCGGAGAATCTGGAGCAATCGGCAATTCTTGCCAAGGCATTTGTATTTGGGAAAATTTTCAATTGCCGGACTTCTCTCCAGCGCGTACTTCGCGATCACTCGCAAATAAATGGAGCTGATGCCGTTCAAAATGCAATTTTGCATCTTTCTGGGTTGATTGAAGAAGTGAAAAACCAGAATGACCTGAATGTTGTCCGGGGTACGGAGGGACATGCCGCCCAAACTTATTTTTCTGTCCTCGATCATCTGGTTACAGTTCAAAAAGAGGATTTTTATTTCCGGGGCAGAAATCGCAGACCTCCCAGAGACAATTTTAACGCCCTGCTCTCTTTCATTTACACACTGTTACTTCATGATGTCATGGCTGCCCTGGAATCGGTCGGTCTTGATCCGGCCGTAGGTTTTTTGCACCGCGACCGTCCGGGCCGGCCGAGCCTTGCTTTGGACATGATGGAGGAATTCCGGCCCCTGATCGCCGACCGTCTGGCTCTGGCTTTGGTCAATTTACGCCAGGTTCAGAACGATGGATTCAGTAAAACCGAGGCCGGCGGGGTATTGATGAGCGATGAAACAAGAAAAACCGTATTGGTTGCCTATCAAAAAAGAAAGCAGGAAGAAATCAATCACCAGTTTCTCGATGAGCAGATTCCGCTGGGCATGCTGTTTTTTGCGCAAGCATTGTTGTTGGCCCGCTTTTTAAGGGGCGACCTCGACGGTTATCCGCCGTTTTTCTGGAAATAAACAGGAGGAAATGCCATGATGGTTGTGGTTTGTTATGATGTGGATACGACCAAAAAAGAGGGGAGGCGTCGACTGCGCCGGGTGGCTAAAACCTGTCTGAATTTTGGGCAAAGGGTCCAGGATTCGGTTTTCGAATGTTTGGTGGAACCGGCCCAATTTGTCGACCTGAAAAATAAATTGGGCAAGGAATACAGTGCCCAGGAAGACAGCCTGCGTTTTTATTTTTTGGGCAAGAATTGGAAAAACCGGGTGGAGCACATGGGGACAAAAGAACCGCTTGATCTGGAAGGGTTGTTGGTAATTTAATGCAGCGCGAACCTGAAGTAAACGTGGAATCGCCCGGAGGTTCGCGGCAATTGGGGAAAGCCTATAATAAAGGATTAATTGAAGTGTTTGATTTTAGCATTGATTTTTATTGTTCTTTGACTACCTGGTGCGCGCCAAAAGGGGGTGAAAGCTTTATCTGTATTTGATCTTGAAATGCATAGTCGCCCCCCGCGCGGGGGCGTGGATTGAAACTATTGTGGCATCCGTTGCAATGTTTTTAAAGATCGGTCGCCCCCCGCGCGGGGGCGTGGATTGAAACATATTTCTCGTATTTCGTATCGCCCCGGGTCGCGTCGCCCCCCGCGCGGGGGCGTGGATTGAAACAGGACATAACCAATTAGATACACAATACCGTGATGGTCGCCCCCCGCGCGGGGGCGTGGATTGAAACACGGGCACGGGGGCCAATTAAAAAAGATTTTTATTGGATTTTAATTGCAGAAAAAGAAAGGGAGGAAAGGGGAGTTTTCCTCCCTTATCAGGGGGAAGAAAATATCAGAGATTTTCAGCTTGGGAAGGATTTTCCTCTTTGTTGTCGGGCATTGGCTGGCGGGGGGAATCGGCTCTGCGGTCGCGGCCATGTTCGCGTGAACGTTCAGGAAAGTCTTTTTTTAATTTTTCGATTTTCTGGATCTGCTCCGGGGTCAGTGTGTCGCGAACATCGAGCAGGTAGTTGAGATGGTCGACCTGCAAATCGGTTTTCAGTTTGCCCATCTCGCGGGCCATTTTTTCCATTTCCTTGCGGTCGATGCGGTTGTTTTTGAGCAGCGATGCGAACTTCAACTCCAGCACCTTGATGTCGGAGGCGCGGCGGATGGCGGCCTCATCGTGGGCCAGCATCATATTTTCGATTTTCTGTTCCTGCGCCGGGGTCAGGCTGATTTCGTCTTTTAAACGCAGGATAAACCGGGCTTCGAAAAGATTATTTTCAGCCATGTACAGGCCGAATCGCAGATTGTTGAGCATATTGGGCCAGTGCCTTTTGCTGTCCTGGGCCTGGATCATGACGCTCAACAAAACAAGCATAATCAGCAAAACAAATGTTTTTTTATTCATGGGATCCTCCTTTTTCGGGTTCGCGATTAAAGAAAAACCAGTTGCGGCTCAAGCGGTAAAGCAGATTCAGCCGCTGGCTGGGTTCGAGAATATCATTAATTTTCAGCAGGGCGGCTATGAAATCCCGGTTCAACCGGTTCTCCAGCTGATTCAATTCATTGGTCCAACCATTGACCTTTTGCGGATCGCAAATGGGATTGCCCAGTTCTTCTATTATTTCCACCCGCTTGTCCCGGATGTCTTCTTTAGCCAGCAATGAATCGATCTTGAATTTGTGAATTATCGCACGCACCTGTTTTTCCTGCCCGGCGGACAGGCTGAAATCGTTTTTCATTTCCAGCGGCGGCCTGGTGCCGTCTTTTTTGTGCAGCACTCTTTTGTACACCAGCGCCGCCAAAAAAGCCAGGTTCAGTGCCAGCGAAATGGCCAGTAAAAATGTTAATATTTTACTATTTTTCATAAGTGTCTCCGCTGACCCTGCTGCGCAGCGAAGTCCCCTGCAAAGGGGGGATAAGTAACTTAGAAAGCAAATTATCTTGTTTTTTTACCAAGCTAATTTGCTTTAAGTTACTAAACAATTCCAGGGTGCTGTCCTGGACGGTCAGCAGCCCCAGGTCCCGGCTCTCCGTCAATACGGCGCTGAAGGTCGTGATGGTTGGTTGCGGAGTGGTTGGCGGTTGACCGTTTGCCGACATTTCCAGCAAAAAACCGCTTATAAATATCATGAGACATGCCAGTGTATAGGCCAATGACGGCAGCAGGCGGTATTTTTTTTCCGGTTGCGTCCGCAAACCGGCCATGATCCGCGAGGAAAAGCCGGAATCCGGTGCGGGCGTAGTGAGTTGGCCAAGGTGGTTAACTAATTCATTCAAAGATTCCCATTCGGCCTTGCAGGCAAGGCAGCTTCCCATATGGCGTTCCAGTTCCTGTGACTGCAGGAACGTAAGCTCCCTATCCTGGTAAGCACTTAACTTCAAGCGTACTCTTTTGCAGTTCATTTTTCCCTCGCTTGTAAAACAAAGCCGGAGTTTTTTTCTTGCAATTCTATATTTTTTTTCAGCCGGCTTTTGGCCCGCGATATCAGGGTTTCGATTTTCGGAATCGACCAACCGCTGATTTCTTGGATCTGTTTATAGGAAAACTCCAGGTAAATTTTCAGGATCAAGGCGATGCGCTGTTCTTCGGGCAGGCGGCGCAAATTTTGGGTGATTTTTTCATCCCTTTCTGATTGTTCCGGTTCATCGGTACGGCTGGGAGCCTGTCTGACAGGGCTCTGGTCCAATTCCCGGCCCAGCAGGCGTGAAAAAAAAACCGTCCGTTTTTGGCGATAGAGCCAGTTCAAAGTCATGTTTTTGGCGATTCTGAAAATAAAGGCTGAAAATTTGTTTTGCTTTTCATAATAAGGGAGGTTTTGGTAGATTTTTAAAAAGACGTCCTGGGCGATGCTCTGGGCTTCATCGCGATCGGCGGTCATGCCGTTGATAAAATTGATAATTTTGCTGCTGTAACGATGAATCAGTATCTCGAAATCCCGGCTGCTTCCTTCCAGCACCGAGGTGATGACCTCATCATCGCTCAGTAATTCATTAGTCATGATCTATTATAACACCCGGCAGCGATTTTTCTTGCGGAATGGCTCAGTTTTTCTCGAGGGCTGCCAAGGCGGTTATAGCGGCGCTGGCGGTTAGAAGATCATCGACGATATAATCGGGTTGTGGCCCACTGTTTTGTAAAGAGGTTTCGCTGCTCAGGCCTTGGCCGGTGCGCACCAGTATAGTCCGGCAACCGGCCGCTTTTCCGGCCATGATGTCGCTGCTTTTGTCACCGATCATGAAGCACGATGGGAGGTCCAATTTAAAGTCACAAGCGGCCTGGAGCAGCATGCCCGGGGCCGGTTTGCGCAGCGGGCTGTCCTGACGGTAGCGGCTGATCGTGCCGTCGATCAAAAAAGGACAGTAATAAAAGGCAACGATGGCGGCGTTGTCTTTTTTAAAATAATCCTGTAATTGCCGATGCAGAAGCTCGATCTCTTTTTTACTGCAAATCCCGCGGGCTACGGCCGATTGGTTGCTGGCCACGATGACCAGGTAACCGGCTTCATTCATGGCGCGCACGGCAACGGCCGCGAAATCGAAAAAGCCAACCTGTGAAAAACTGCAGATATATCCCCGATCCTCGATCAATGTTCCGTCACGGTCCAGAAAAACAGCCTTATTCATTCTTTTTTATTGTTGTCGGGGGAAGCTGCCAGAGTTCTTCAACTGCGGCCAAAATTTCGCTGCTGGTAACGGCGGTCATGCAGCGGTGGTCGGTCGGACATTCACGGTGCCGGCAGGGAGCGCAGTCGGTGTCGTGGTATAGCAGCCGGTACGGTCCGGACAGTGGGGAGGTTTTGCGGGCTTCAGTGGGTCCGAAGATCGCCAGCAATGGGATTTTCAGGCTGGAGGCAATATGCATCAGCCCCGAGTCGTTGCAGATGACCAGGCGGCAATGGGCGAGGATGATGATGGTCTGTCGCAAGGTCAGGCATCCGGCCAGGTTATGGATCGGTCCGGTGAGGCCGGCGGCGATCCGCTCAATCTTGCTTTTTTCGCCCCCGGTGCCGAGCAATACTATTTCTGAGGCCGGGTGCGATTCCTGCCAGGCAATAATCACTTCACGGAAGCGTTCCGGCAGCCAGGTCTTGGCGCTGCCGTAAGCCGCGACCGGCGCGATCGCTACCAGGGTGGTGTCGGCGGCGATCCCCAGGCTGGACAGCATGCCCGCCGCCAGGGATTTTTCAGCATCGGAAATAACCAGGTCGGCGGGGAAGGGGCGTGATATTTTTTGCCCGGCCAGGTGTTCAATGATTTTTAAGTAAAAGAACTGGTGATGATGATTGTTGTCGGCATTGGGAATTTTGTCGTTCAGGAGCCAACCGCGTGCGTCCCGGTCGTAACCGCTGATGGCGGCGATGCGGGCCAGGCGGAAAAACAGGGCTGAGGCGAAAGAATTGGTGAAAAGTATTCCGCGCTCAAAGCGCTTTTCTCTGAGCCGGCGCAAGCTTTTAAAATATTCCGGGCCCGACCAGCGATCAGGAATAGTAATGATTTCGTCTATTTCGCCAATGTTCAGAAATATATCAGCCAGGTAATGTTTGACGATCAAGGTCAAACTGTCGGCGGGGAAATGCTCTTTATATGCCCTGATAGCGGGCAAACTCATAATCCCGTCCCCGATCCAGTTGGGCGAGCGGATGACGGTGTTCATTCAAGAACGTTTGGTCAGGATTCAGGTTGCGGCTGATTTTCGTTTTCCGTGGCTTCGGAATCTTCTCCAATTGCATCCTCATTTTACACTGCCGCTTCGGGCGCAAGCTCTTGGTTTTCTTCAATCAGCAGGGTCGGATACTGATTAAGAATATCAAAATCTATTTTCCCCTGTTTGAATTCTTCCATGGCTATGGTTAAAACATTTTCGGCTTTGATATCAACTTTTTTCTTGGCGCCGCCAATAAGTTGCTTGGCGCGCCGGGCGACCAGTATGGCCAGTCTGAATTTGCTGTCTATGCCGTTTAAATTATACACTATGCCTCCTTAACCTATCAGAACTGCGAAGTCCCCTGCAAGGGGAGATAAGAGCCTTAGATAGCAAATTCTAAAAT
>JBAXOR010000050.1:0-7114 GCA_037133155.1 Chrysiogenales bacterium
ATACTCTCCTGATGAAATATTTGCAAGAAGCTATTGCGTTACTTCTCCAAGTCCAAGAAAACACTTTTGATACTTACCACGAGAAAACCCTTTTTCTTAATTTTTTCTCCACTATGCCAGCAGCGCTGCTCCTTTTCATCGGCGAGATTTACTTTTTCCTGATCGGATTCAACCTCTGAAAAGTCGGGATATCGAGCGGATCGTCGAAATTTTCCGGGCCATGGGTCATGTTGGGCATGCTGCTGTCGTTGACATACTTGCTGACGTCGACACTGCTGCCTGGCCGGCCCTGGATGAGGAAAGGCTGCGCCGGGGTAGGCTGGCGGTACGAAGGCTCGCTGGGGATAAAATTGGCCGAGGGGGTCTTGCTCCGGCTCTGGCTGTCGCTTTTGACTTCCTTAAAACCGGTGGCAATCACCGTAATCCGTATTGTATCTCCGGCATTTTCATCTTCAATCACCCCGAACTTGATTGTGGCATCGGCATCGGCATTGCGGGTGATCAGGTCGGATATTTTTTCGATCTCAGCCAACGTCAGTGTGGAGGACGCGGTGATATTGTAAAGGATGCCGGTGGCGCCGTTAATGGCCAGATTGTCCAAAAGCGGTGAATTCAATGCTCGCTTAATGGCTTCGTCGGCCCGGTTTTCACCTTTGGCTTCTCCGGTACCCATCAACGTGATGCCCTTGCCGACCATGGTGGCCTTGACATCGGCGAAATCGACATTCTGGGCCCCGGTGCTGTTGATAATGTCCGAAATGCCGCGCACGGCCTGCAGCAAAACTTCGTCAGCCTTTTTATAGGCATTCTTGTAAGTTATATTGGCATCGCCCAATTCGAGCAATTTTTGATTGGGGATGATTATGATGGCATCGACATTTTCCCGCAGCTTGCGAATCCCCTCCTCGGCTATGCGCATCCTTTTTTCTTTCTCAAAGTGAAAAGGCTTACTGACCACGGCCACGGTCAGAATGCCCATGGTGGAAGCATGGTTGGCGATAATATGCGATGCCCCGGTACCGGTTCCCCCGCCCATGCCGGCAGTGATGAAAACCATGTGGGCGCCTTCCAGAACTTCGATAATAGGTCCGGTATCATCCAGCGCTGCCTGCTCGCCGATATCGGGATTGGAGCCCGCTCCCAACCCTTTGGTGATTTTATCGCCGATCTGCAGCTTCAGGGCCGGAGACTGGATGGTTGACAAGACCTGCATGTCGGTATTAACGGCTATGAACTCGACCCCCTTTAAATCCTCTTCGATCATGCGGTTAACCGCATTGCCCCCGGCGCCGCCCACGCCGATGACTTTCAGCACGGCACCCCGTTTTTTTTCACGGCCATACAGGATTTTAATGTCGTCGTCCATTTTAGCCTCCTAAATTCCAAAATAATTTTTGATTTTCTGCGAGAAGTTTTTCGGTTTATTACGAATGAATCCCTTGTCTTTCATATCACTGAAACCATACTTGATCAAGCCCACGGCGGTAGCAAACTCGGGGGTGTTGACCTTGTCGATCAAACCACCGATGCCGAAAGGCGAGCCGATGCGCACCGGAATAGAAAAAATGCCATCGGCCACGTCCAGAATTCCATCCAGCAGGGCCGTGCCGCCGCTGATCACCACTCCGGCATTGATCGAATTCTGCAGGCCCTCCTTTTCAATTTCCATTTTGACCATTTCAAATATCTCATAAGCCCGCGGTTTCAGAATATTCATTAAAAGCGAAGTGGAAATCTGGCGCGGTTTTTTGCCGCTGACCGAAGGAACTTCGAAGGTTTCATCTTTCAAGTTCGGATCCAGGGCACAACCGTAACGGCGCTTGATTTTTTCGGCGCGATCAATGGCGGTACGGATCCCGATCGACAGGTCGTTGGTAAAATTATCCCCGCCATAGGGAATGGTCCCCGAGAAACTGATGGCCCCTTTTTCAAAAACAGCGATATCGGTCGTGCCGCCGCCGATATCGATGGAAAGCACCCCCAGTTCCTTTTCATCCTGAGTCAACACCGCTTCGGCCGAAGCGATGTGTGAAAGCACCATGCCCAGGACATTGATTTTTGCTTTTTTCAAACACAGCAATAAATTTTTGGTGGCTGTGATAGACCCGGTAATGATATGAATATAGACATCGAGATTGGTTCCGACCATGCCCACCGGATTTTTTATGCCATCCTGGGAATCGACGATGTATTCCTGGGGCAGCACATGCAACACCGTGCGGTCGCCCGGAAGCATGATGGCGCTGGCATGGGTGATGGCCCGGTCAACGTCTTCGCGGGAAATTTCCTTGCTGCGCCCTGTAATATTAATGCTGCCCTTGGCGTTAATGCTTTGAATGTGTTTGCCGGAAATATTGACATAAGCCGATTCGATCATTACTCCGGCCGTTAATTCCGCATCCTTGATCGATCGTTTAATGTCCTCGACCGTCTCTTCCATATTGACAATGGCTCCCTTGCGCAAGCCTTTGGATTCGGTAATTCCATAACCGATGATTTCCACATCCTCTTTTTTTCCGTCCGACTTGATTTGGGCGATCAGCGTGCAGATCTTTTTGGTGCCGATATCAATGCCGACCAGATAATTACTCTTCATGAATCCCCCTGTGGTTCATAAAAACATGCGAAATAAATCCGCCCGGCAATACGCAGGTCAACATAACGGATCAGCGAGCCATTTAAAACCAGGTGTGGCTTGATTTTGTAATAGCGGTTTATTTTTTTAATAAAATCGCTCGCGCCCGGATAAAAAATCTCGGAACCAGCCAACAATTTAAGTTCGATACCATATGGCTCTTGGTAAGCCACATATTCAATTTTATTACGCAGGGGCAGCAATTCCTGCGCACAGGCAGCGATTTGATTCAGAACCGACCTGTCGCTGCCACGGATGGGAATTAGGCCTGCCGGCATTGTTCGCTGCTCGCCGATAACCAGGCCACCGGCATCCAGCAGCTGAAAGACGCCGTTTTTCTCCAAATAAAAAAGCGGTTGGCGCAGCGTAAAGCCGATATCCACGATATCGGGTAAAACCCGGCTGATGGCGACTGCTTCGATCTCCGGCAGCCGCAGCAGTTGGGCGCGCAGTTCCCCCAGGTTCAGGGTCAGGATATTCCCGGCGCTGCGCTCAAGAATTCCCCGGACTCTTTCTTTGGCAAATACCGGCTGCTGGTGCAAGCGGAAAGAATGGACCTGCAGTGCTTCGCATTCGAGCAGAAATACAGCCGTTTTATATACGGTAAAACCAACCAGCAACGTTAAAAACAGCAGTATTAAAAAATGAACTGTCCGCATCTGGATGGAGCGAATCTTTTTTTCGCGCGTCAAGGTGAGATTGTTGCTTTTGCGAAAAAAATCGGCTTCGAATTTCAATGAGCTGCTGCGGAGTTCGTTCATTTCTTCAATATCTCCATTGCCGCAGCAAAATCATGGGCCAACTGGGTAAGGTTGCCGGCGGAGAGGAAAACCAGGCCATCGCCTTCACGAAGCTGGCGGCGCAAAAACTCGCTGATCGCGGCAAAAGAATCCAGGTAAAAAACATTTTTTTGGCCCTTGCTGCTGATATTCTCGGCCAGAACCCGGCTGCTGACCCCGGGGATTTCTTTCTGGTTGGCGTTGTACAGTTTGGCGATAACCAAAACATCCGCGGCCCTGAACGCCGTGGAAAATTGCTTCATTAAAATCTGCAAACGGGTGAAACGATGCGGCTGGAACACAGCGACTATTCTCCGGCAGGAACTGCTTTGCAGTGTTTTCAAAGTTGCCTTGATCTCGCTGGGATGATGGGCGTAATCATCAATGATCAGCAGCGAGGGACTGGAATGCAACACCTGAAAACGCCTTTCGGGCAGGCTGAATTTTTCCAGACTGGCCCTGATGGTTTCCAGGTTCACGCCCACTTCCAGTGCGGCACTGACAGCGGCCAGCGAATTAGCTACATTGTGCTTTCCGCCTATGTTCAGACTCAACGGCCCAAAATCCCGGCCTTGCACCAGCAGTTGGTAGGTAGCGGCAAAGCCAAAAGTTTTTACATGCACGGCCCGGATATCGGCAGCAGCCGAAAAGCCGTAGGTGACTATTTTTTTGCGGATCAAAGGCATGATTTTTTTGATATTCGGGCACTCGGCGTTGAGGATGACCGCGCCATAAAAAGGGACTTTGTCAGCGAATTCCCGGAAGGCCTGGAGCAGCTTTTTCATCCGGCCGAAAAATTCAAGATGATCATTTTCAATGTTGGTCACCACGGCAATAGTGGGAAAAAGTTTTAAAAAACTGCCGTCCGATTCATCAGCCTCAGCGACCAGGTAACGCGAAGACCCGAGTTTGGCGCCGCTGCCCTCCACTTTCAGCTTGCCGCCTACAACATAAGTCGGATCCAGGCCGGCCTGGGTCAGAATGGTCGCAAGCATGGACGTGGTGGTGGTTTTTCCATGCGTTCCGGCCACGGCCAGGGAAAATTTCATGCGCATCAGCTCGGCCAGCATTTCGGCCCTTGGAATGACCGGCAGTTTGTTTTTCAAGGCTTCCAGCACTTCAACATTGTCTTCGCTGATGGCACTGGAATATACCAGGGCTTCCGCCGCCCCGACATTTTCTCTGGCGTGGCCGATGGCTATGCGGATTCCTTTTTCAGCCAGGCGGAGAACGGTTTCGTTTTCATAAATGTCAGATCCGGAAATCTGAAACCCCATGTTGTGAAGGACTTCAGCTATTCCGGACATGCCCGAGCCGCCGATCCCGGCAAAATGAATTTTCTTGATCCTACTGTATTCAATCATTGCCAAACACCATTTTGCGTTGCCGCGACACATTGAGAATGATACCGGTAATCATCAGACTGCTGAGCAGGGATGTTCCGCCTGAAGAAATGAATGGCAGGGGAATGCCCTTGGTGGGAAAAAGGACGACGGCCACCGAAATATTGATCATTGACTGCAAAGCAATCAGACAAACAAGCCCGGTTACCAGCAGATAGGTATGGGGATTGTCAGATTGACCGGCAATCACCATACCGCGCAGATAATAAATAACAAAAAGGGCAATTACAGCCAGGGCGCCAAAAAAACCAAGCTCTTCGGCAATAATGGCATAAATAAAATCCGAGTAGGCATAAGGAAGATAAAACAACTTCTGGGTCGAATTGCCGATGCCCTGGCCGAAAAGTCCCCCTGAACCTATGGCATAAGTCGATTGCAGGGCTTGAAATCCCTCCCCCGAGGCATAAACCTCCGGATTGAGAAAACTTCTAATTCTTTCCTGGCGCATGGGATCTATCCGGATCAATAGTAAAAAAAGCGGGATCAGTATTACAAAGAAAATAGTAAAATATTTCAAACGCACACCGGCCACAAACAGCATGACAAAAGTTATTACCCCGATAAGGACGAAATTGCCGAAATCGGGCTCCTTCAGAATAAGCCCTTCCATAAAAGCCACCGGCAATAAGATCAACCCCAAATTTTTGACATTGTTGACATCGCTCTCTTTTCGACTCAGCATCAGGGCCAGATAAAGGACCAGGGCTATTTTGGCAAACTCCGACGGCTGCACGGAAAACCCGGCGAAACGGATCCAGCGGCTGGTATTGTTGATTTTTTGGAAAAAAAAGACCAGTGACAAACCGGTAAAGGCCGTAACCATGATGGCCATGACTAGCCGCTGATTCAAATAAAAAGGCGCTTTGATCAAAATCAAGACCGCAAAAACAATCAGTCCCAGAACCAGCCAGAACAATTGCTTTTTAAAAAAATGAAAACTGTCACCGAATTTTTCACGAGCGATGATTGGCGTGGTGGAAAAAATCATCAGGAAACCGATGGCTATTAAAAGCAGTGCAACCATCAGCAAGGTTCGGTCAATGCCGCTGTTCTTAACCATTTTCATTTTCCCTGTTCAGCAATGACCGCACTTCCTGTTTGAACACGTCCCCGCGGTGTTCAAAATTATCGAACATGTCAAAACTGGCGCAAGCCGGAGCCAGTAATAATACACCGCCTGTCTGCCGTAAAATCTCATACCCAAAGCTGACCGCTACGTGAAGGTCGGGGACGTTTACCAGTTTGTCTCCCAGCCCGTGCAATTGAGCGGCGATAAGGGGGGCCGCCATACCCATCAGCAGTATTTTAAGTGCTTTTTCAGCCAGAATTTTTTCGAGGCCGGTAAAATTGGAGCCCTTGTCTTTTCCACCCAAAATGACAACCAGATTATCGTCGATACTGGCGATCGATTTCAGCGCCGCATCGATGTTCGTGGCTTTGGAATCATTGATGAATTCAACCCGGCCGACCATTCCGGCCGCTTCCATGCGGTGCGGCAAGCCTTGGAAAGACTCCAGCCCCGATTCAATTTCGGACGGGGTCAGACCGACGGCGCGGCAGGCCAGGGCGGCAGCCATTATATTTTCCAGATTGTGAACGCCGCGCAGAGGATTGCGGCGCAATGAAATTCTTTCCTTTGCATGGCCGAAGTTAATGATGATGTCATGGTTTTCCAGGGCAGCTCCATCATTCAGTGTGCGCGTAGTGGAAAACCACATTGGTTTAGCCGGGCCCAAGCGTTTTTCATTGCACAACAGAGGATCATCGGCATTTAACACCATGCAATCTTCGGGACGCTGGTTTTTAAAAAGATTGAATTTGGCGGCGGCATATGCATCCATGGAAGGATAGCGGTCCAGGTGATCGGGGGTGATGTTGAGCAGCACGGCCACATCGGCTCTAAAAAGAACAATTTCCTCCAATTGAAAACTCGAAAGTTCAAGGACCACAATGGCATCATCGGCGACCTCTCCTGCCTGGGCGATGAACGGCATGCCGATATTGCCAGCCAGGATGCTTTTGCGGCCGGCCTTGAGCAGCAGGTGATGGATCAGGCTGACGGTAGTGGATTTGCCGTTGCTGCCGCTGACGGCAATAATTTTGGCATGGATCCGGCCAACCCTGCTGCGCAGCGAAGTCCCCTGCAAAGGGGGGATAAGTAACTTAAGAGCATTAAAAAATGAATTCATTTTTTCTAATGCTCTTATCCCCCCTTTGCAGGGGACTTCGCAGCTTAGCTGGGTAGAAAGCAAATTATCTTGTTTTTTTACCAAGTTAATTTGCTTTAAGTTACTAAA
>JBAXOR010000051.1:0-7039 GCA_037133155.1 Chrysiogenales bacterium
GTTCGACGAGAAAACGTACGTGCTGCGCGGGGGCTCTTGGGGCAGTGTTCGTGACTACTGTCGCTGCGGCGTTCGCGACGGGGACAACCCGGTCGACTGGTGCAGCTACGTCGGGTTTCGTTGCGCCAGGGATTCATAAGTATGAAAAACTGGTGTTCGCCGAATTAAACAGGTGGTAACTTTATAAAGTTTGATGATTTTGACAAAAATTATAAAGTTATGTAAGATTGACTTATGAAAATATCGGAAAAATTAAGGCTTATACAGCAAATTTCAGGGCTAACCCAGGAAAAAATTTCCAAACTATTGGATGTGTCATTTGTTACCCTGAATAACTGGATTAATGAAAAATCACTTCCGCGAAAAAAAAAGCAAACCGCCATAAATGAATTGTATTCCCAATATGCCGGAATAAAGATTATTCCGGATACTTTGCTTCAAGCAAAAAAAGAAGTCATTGCAAAAAAAAGTCGAAAACATCCTGGAATTGTGAAAGAAATTTTGACCAACCCTGATGTGCACAAGCAATTTGTTTTATCCTTGACTTACAATACCAATCGGATTGAAGGCAGCACTTTGACCGAAGACGAAACGGCCGGAATACTTTTTGAAAATGTTTCTCCGCCGAATAGAAGCTTAACTGAACAATTGGAGGCCAAAAATCATCAATCCGCGTTGAGATATTTGTTCGCTTGGGCCCTTGAAAAAAATGAATTAGACGAGGAATTGGTTTTAAAATTGCATTTCATTTTAATGAATAGTATTCGTGAGGATGCCGGTGCCTACCGTAATCACGGAGTACGGATCTTAGGCGCCAATATTCCAACCGCGAATTATTTAAAAGTTCCCGTCTTGATGAAAGAATTAATAAAAAATGCAAATGTTCCCGACAAAGATATAATTGCCCATGTTTCGGAAATTCATGGACGCTTTGAACAAATCCATCCTTTTTCTGATGGCAATGGCAGAATTGGCAGACTTTTGGTTCAGGCAATGCTTTTGCGAAAAAATTCCCCCCCGGCGCTGATTTTGCAGGAAAAAAAACCGTTATATATTAAATATCTTAATAAATTTCAAATGACGGGAGATTCCAGTTTATTGCAGGATTTCATTTCTGATGCCGTAATGTCGGGATTTGATATATTAGAAAGAAAAAAGTAAAGAGAGCATGGTGGTGTGATTGCCTGTGCATTCGACTGATATCGCAGCGATTGCTGAATTGTACATCGTAATTGTAATATTTATTAAAGAAAATAACCCAGTATCTCGTTCAAGAGCAGGATTTTTTCGGGCGGGACGGCGAGGTTGCGGTTGCGTTTAACCAGGAAACCTTCGGAAAGTAAAAAGTCAGTTGGAGCAGAAAAAGACTTAAAAACAGAAGCGGGGATGCCGGCGAGCAGGCGCAGGCCGGTGATGATCCGGCGTCGGGCCCGATCCATTTGTTTGGTTCTTGTTTGCGGCAGTTTACTCTGCTCCAGGGCTGAATAATATTTTTTCAGATCGGAATAGTTGCGGTAATCCCGGCCGTCCATAAAGCCGGCAGCCGATGGCCCTAAAGCGATGTAAGGTTTGTTTTGCCAGTATTTCAGGTTATGGCGCGAAGCCTTGCCGGGCAGGCAGTAGTTGGACACTTCATAGTGTTGATAGCCCATGGCCAGCAGGCTTTGCCGGGCCTGAAAATAGAGAGAGGCATCGCGGTCGTCATTTTCGGAACGGGGGACCCCTCCAAGGGGAGGCTGCTTAAACGGCACTCCTTCCAGAATATAGACCGACAAGTGGGGCGGCATGAATTTTTCAATTTGCCGGAAATTATTTTCCAGGCTGCGCGCTGTCTGGATCTCCAGGCCGATGATCAGGTCGATACTGATATTGGCGAATCCGGCATTGCGGGCCTGCGCGATTGCCTGGACGGCCTGGGCGGCGCTGTGGGTCCTTTTCAGGAAACGCAGGTCCAGCTCCTGAAATGACTGCACGCCGATGCTCAGGCGGTTGATGCCCAGGTTACGGAATGCTTTTAACTGTTGTTTGGTGATATCTTCGGGGTTGGCTTCCAGTGTAATTTCGGCGTTTGCGGGCAACAGAAAATTTTGGTACGCGGCGGCCATTATAATCCGCAGCTGCTGAACGGTCAGCAGGGAAGGTGAACCGCCGCCGATATAGACGGTGTCAATGGACAGGCCGGGATCGCGCCTCAAGAAAAATTCTCGTGCCAAGTTTTGCAAGTAAAGGGTAGCAAAGGCCGGTTGGTGTTTTTTTTTGAAAAAATGGCAATAAAAACAAGTGCGCCGGCAAAAAGGGAAATGGATGTACAGGCCGGTTTTTTTCAAATCAGGGTCAGGCGCTTCAGTTCGATCCAGCCGGCAACCTGAGGGGACGCGGAGACTTGGACCCAGTCCCGGTTGCGGTCGATAATTTTCACTTCCAGACCGGGATTGATCTTGAACAGTTCGGTGTTGCTCTTGCCCGGACCGCTGCGCAAAACTGAGTTTTCCGCACTGATCACCGCATTTGATGTTTGCTTCTGGCCGGTCATGCGGTTGTAGTGATAAGCGCCCAAGGCCAGGCTCAGGAACAAAGAAAATACCAGGCCGTAGATGATCTTTTTGTTGCGGCCTTTTTTCAGCAGCAGGAACAGGAAAACGTTCAGCAGCAGGATGGCGGCCAGCAGGAGCAGGCTCAGTACATTCAAACTCAGCCTGGCTTCGAGAACCTGGATGGTCCGTGAGATAAAATCAGGTGTCTCAGGGGCAATGACATCCTTGAAACTTTTATCCACAATGGCGATGTTTCTGGCGATAGAGCTGTTCAGGGGCCGGAATTTGCGGGCGCGGAGATAGTGGATTTTGGCAGCCAATGGTTGGTCGAGTTTGAAATAACAGTTGCCGCTATTGTAGAGCACCTGCCAGTTGGTCAGCTGATAGTTGATTTGCAGATAGATTTTCAACGCTTCGCCGTAGCGGCCGGCGCCATAATGGCTGTTGGCTGCCGAAAAATCCTCTTGCACCCCGGCGCTGCCGGTGACCGCCAGGAACAAGAGCAGGATGGAAAATTGGCTGATTTTTTTAGGTTTCATTTCAGTTTTTTATCGATAGCTTTCAATAATGTCCGCAGTAACTGCAGGTCGCTTTTCAATTCGGCCTGGGTTTTTTTGAGAGGAGAAAATTTGGCCAGCTCGGCCTGGGATTTGATAAAGAGGAATTTTTCAATGCTGTTGACCGGGACATGGCGTTGATGCAGTAGTTCGCCTATTTTCTGGTTGTTGATTTCAGCAAAGCCCAAGCCGCTTTTTTCCGTGCAATAGTAATCTAAAATGGCGGCAATGTCTTCGTAATGCTGGACCGGGGCCAGGCGCCGCAGGGTCAAACTGAGAATTTGCCGATTTTTTAGCAGCGGACTGCCGATGATATATCGTTGCCAAATGGTTATTTTCAACAAAAAAAGCAGGTTAATCGCGAAAAGCAAAACAATGACTCCTGCGTACCAATCCTGGCGATAGAAATATCTGGCTTGGTCATGGATTGGACCGCTTTTGATGAAATCGATGTCTTCGCCCTTTTGCACTATAGCGCTCTGGGGCAAGGTCATGGATTTGTCCTGTTTCAGTTTTTCGCCGCTGACTTGAATGAGCAGCGGTTGGCTGCGCAGGCTGATTATGCTGCGGCTGACCGGGTCAAAATACTTAAATTCCAGGGCAGGAAAAGTTACAGCTCCGGCTTTGTTGAATGAGACCGGAATTTCAGCCTTGACAGTACCGGCCAGGTCAAGGGAATTGTATATGTTTTCCTGCGAAATCTTGGCCGGGTAAACCTGGAAAAGTTCATTGTTTGGGAATGTTGGCGGAATGACGGTCTTGCTGTTGCCGCTACCGTTGATTTTTATCTGCAGGGTGACGATATCGTTGCTGTTGGCCATGGTTTGCGGGCAGCTGACCAAAAAACTGAATTGACCGACCGGCAGCCCTGCGGCCGCGGCCGGCGGTTCATTGACATTGATTTTAATAGCCTGAGTGGAACGGCGCACCGGCTTGGCTCCGAAAAACATGGACGCGGAATCGACTATTTGCAGCTCAAACTGCAGGGCTGGAATTGTCAGGGTGCCGCTCTCATTGGCGAATAGCGCTGCTTTGCGGATTTCATAGACTTGATAAATAAGGCCATTGACATTTTCGCTGCTGGCAGCGATGGACTGGGGTACGGGAAACCATTCCTGCCAAAAACCGGCAAAAGAAGGGCTGGAAATCATGTTCACCGCTTCGATACGGTTGCGGGTGTAGAGGAAAATGCGGAACAACAACTGCTCTCCCTTCAGGCAGTTTATTTTAGAAATCACGGCCTGCAGGCGAGCGTCCACTGCCTGGGGTTGTTGGTTTTGAAAAGGCGAGGCAAAGAAATCGTCTTTGCTTGGTGAAGGTTGGTTCGTTTGCGGAGAAGGGCGGGGATTGAGGCTGCCTTTAACCACGTCCACTGTTAACGATTGGGTCTGGTAATCGCGGCCTTCATGGCTGTAATGAATCGGCGGCAGGATCAGTTTTCCGGTGCGTGTCGGCATCAGGTAATAGGTGAAGCTGGTGGAGGAGGTACTGGCCCCGTTGCTGAACTGAAATTCTGAACTACGCGACGTCTGCAGGGTCTTGAAATCGTCCCAAAAAGTGAGATCGGGCTGGATGGGATTATTGATATTCTTAAAAGTCAGGGTATAAATCAGGGTATCGTCGAGACCGATTTTATCGGCGTTGATAGCGGCCCTGACTTCGGCCTCAATCGCTGGTAGAACAAAGGGAGTGGCCATTAGCAATAACCAGAGCGTATTTATTATTGTTTTACCAGTCTTTTTCATTTTTAGCGGCAGCGATTTTGCGCTTTTTCTTTTCCATTTGCTGCTTTTCGTTCTGGTTGAGGAACTGCATCATGGCGTTGTATTTCTGTTTCTGCTGTTCCTGTTGGTTCGGCTGGTTTTTTTGATTCCGGGGCTGCTGTTTCTGATCCTGGTTTTGTTCTTGCTTTTGTTTTTGCTCCTGCATTTTTTTCAACGTCAGTTCGAAATTTTTCTTGCTATCAATATCGTCCGGGTTTTGCAGCAGGCTTTTTTTATAGTTTTCCAAAGCCTGGGGGAATTGGTCAAGCCGGTAGTAACTGTTGCCCAGGTTGTAATAAAAATCAGCTTTTGACACATGCAAGCGGCTGGGATCGAGCCGGGAAAATTCGTCCAGGGCTTCCTTGTATTTTTTCAATTCATACAAAGCCGATGCGGTGTTGTTTTTCAGTTCAGGCGAGTCGGGTTTCACTCCCTTGGCTGACAGGAAATCCTGGAGCGCTTCCGCGAATTTGCCTTCCTGGTAAGCATGGATGCCTTTTTGGTTTTTGCGGGCGGCGGGCTCGAACCAATGCCAGCCAAGCAGTAGGGGAGCCAGTAAAATCAGGATTGTTTTTTTCGCCATGTTATTTTCCTGTCGCTGAGGGTCATCTCGGAAACCAGCAATACGATGGCCAGCAGCAGCGGGTATTGGAAACGGTCGATTTTTTTGCTCCTGACTTTTTGGGCCAGCAGTTTCCTCTCATAATTTTTCAGGATGCCGATGAACGGTTCAATCCCGGCCACGGCGCTCAAGCGGTAATATTGCCCCTGGCAGGCCGAGGCGATCTTGATTAGGGTGCCTTCATCGAGCCGGGATTTGACGATGTTGCCCTGGGCATCCTTTTTCCAGTCAATGGTTTTGCCGTTTTTATCCAGGATGGGAATCGGCGCTCCGCCGGGAATGCCGACGCCTACTGTGAAAACCGCGATTTTATCCTTTTGCAGCTCTTTAAGTGATTCGGGCCAGTTTTTTTCCAGATCTTCGCCGTCGGTGATCAGAACCAGTAATTTCTGGCTGCTGCGTGATTTCTTGAACAAACGCAGGGCCAGGGTGAAACCCCTGGCAAAATCGGTTCCCTGCTCTTCGGCAGGGCTGACCTGCGAGGCCAGGGCCATGAGCTTGAATGCTTCGTAATCCATGGTCAGCGGGCATTGCACGTAGGCTACGGCAGCGAAATTTATCTGGCTGACCAGGTCGGTCCTCAAGTTGTCGACGATCGTCGCAATCAGGTTTTTTGCGACCTCCAGGCGGTCGGGCTGCAAATCTTCGGCGTTCATGGAATTGGAGGTATCCAGCAGGAAAACGATTCCCAGGCCGCGGATGTCCAGGTTTTCGAAACGTTCCCCCCACTGCGGCCGGGCCAATGCCAGGAGTAAAAAGAACAACGTCAGCAGCAGCAGTGCCGATTTGAAAAAATCGATTTCCCTGCCACCGCGTACAACGATCCTGGCCGCTGCCCCTTGGGAAATGAATTCGTGCAGTACCTGTCGTTTCTTGCGGTAGTTCCACAAAATCAGCATGGTGAAGGGGATGAGGGCCAGTAAAAGCAGGAGCAGGGTAGGGTTGGCGAAAGTCATGGTCGTCCGTGCAGTGTTTTCGTATCAGTCGATTTAGCCATTTTCGTTATTATTATAGCAGATTGCAGCGGTGATTGAAAGGAGAACTTGGCGCACGGTAAACGGTGTACGGTGGACGGTAAGGCAAAGACACAAGGCACAAGGCAAAAGGCAAAAGGAAAGAGGACAGGGTAGGGGCGCGGTTATCGCGCCCAATGCAATTTCGGGTGTTGGAGCAGTTCCCCAGTGGCTACCCTTCTTTATTTTCAAATTTCAAATGAGCAATAAAACCTATTGGTGCAAGTCCCAAGATAATCTTAGTTTATCTTTCCTCTGGAGTTTTTCCCCAGCCTTAAGATGAAAGATCTTGGGGGATGTGTTCACGCCTTGACAACGAATCACCAATAGGTTAAATTTTAAACAAATCACCATGAGCAAAACCTTTGATCAAGGACGGGAAGAGATAGCCAAATTATGCAAGTACTTTGCCGACAATCGTCAAGATTTTTTTGCTCCCGGCGTCAAGGAAGCCCATGTCCGCCAGAGTTTGATCGATCCCTTTTTTGAAGCCATGGGCTGGGACATGCGCAACGCGGCCATGACCGCCTTGCAATACCGCGAGGTCATT
>JBAXOR010000052.1:0-6976 GCA_037133155.1 Chrysiogenales bacterium
CTGCTGGCCTGCGCCGGGATCGTCAGCCGGCCGGTCAACGGTTTTTATTTACGCGAAAACAATGCCGTGATCGAACCGGTGCCGCACCGCTGGCTGGAAATCGAACTGCCCGGAGAACGCCGGGTTTTTTACGATCCGCAATACCAGGATTTTTCTTCGCGTTACCTGGTTACCGACCAAAATGTCGTTTTTAACCGGATCGAGAAGTTTCTGGGCGTCGTTGTCAAAAAAAGCAAAAAAATAATGGATGAATGAGGTCCCGCGCATGGAAGAACAATTCACTGTGAGGCTGGAAAAACTTAAAAAACTCATTGCCCTGGGCATAACGCCTTATCCTTATCGTTTCGATGTCAACCATCGTTTTAAAGATGTTATCGCCAAATACAAGGATTTGTCAGCAGATGAATTAAAAGATGTGCCTGATGAAATAATATGCGCCGGCCGCATCATGGCCATCCGCAGCATGGGAAAAAGCGCTTTCATGCATTTGTTTGACGGCGATGACAAGCTGCAGATCTATGTGCGCAAGGAATTGGTATCAGAAAAAGATTTCGCTCTGAATAACCTCCTGGATATCGGTGATATCGTCGGGGTCAAAGGGAAAATTTTCAAGACCCATACCCAGGAGCTGTCAATCCTGGTCAATGAATTGACTTTTTTGGCCAAATCATTCCACCCGCTGCCGGAAAAATGGCATGGCCTGCAGGACAAGGAATTGCGCTTCCGCCAGCGCTACCTGGACTTGATCGTCAATCCGGAAGTCAAGGATATTTTTCGCAAACGTTCGCAGATCATCCAGACTATTCGCGGTTTTTTTCTGCAGAAAGGTTATATTGAAGTTGAAACGCCGATGATGCATGCGATTCCCGGCGGGGCGTCGGCCCGGCCTTTCACCACCCACCACAATGCTTTGAACATCGATCTTTTTCTGCGGGTCGCTCCCGAATTGTATTTAAAGCGGCTGCTGGTCGGCGGCATGGAAAAAGTGTTTGAAATCAACCGCAATTTCAGGAATGAAGGTATTTCCCTGATGCATAACCCGGAATTTACCATGCTCGAATTTTATGAATTGTATAAGGATTTCAATGATTACATGAGTCTGACCGAGGAATTGTTGCTGGGCCTGAACCGCGAAATTTTGCCTGATAATACCATCCTTTGGCAGGAAATGAGCATTTCCCTGCTGCCCCCCTTTAAAAGGGTGAAATTCATGGATATTATTGCCGAAAAGTCCGGATTGGCGCCGGAACAGCTTTGGGATGAAGAAATATTAAAAAAACACATCGGCCGGCATTTTCCCGACGAACCGCTGCCGCCGACGTTCGGCAAGATGCTGGAGTTGCTGTTCGATTTTTATGTCGAAAAAAGCCTGGTCGAGCCGACTTTTATCGTTAATTACCCCAAGGCGATTTCACCCCTGTCCAAGGTGTCGCGCCAGGACGAACGCGAGACAGAGCGTTTTGAGCTCTTTGTTGCCGGAATGGAAATCGCCAACGGTTTTTCCGAATTGAATGATCCTTTGGAACAGCGCCGACGTTTTGAAGGGCAGCTCCAGGACAGGGAAAAAGGTGATGACGAAGCCCAACTTATCGACAACAATTTTCTCAATGCCCTGGAATACGGCATGGCGCCGGCGGCCGGCGAAGGCATCGGCATCGACCGCCTGGTCATGCTGTATACGGGGGCGGCATCGATCAAGGAAGTCATCTTTTTCCCACTGCTGAGGCCACGGGAATGAAATTTGAATTGTTTATCGCCGTCAGGTATCTGACCAAGGGCCGCAAAAACTCTTTCATTTCAATCATTTCCATGGTTTCCATTTTAGGCATTGCCATCGGCGTAGCGGCCCTGATCATTGCCCTGGCCCTGATCAACGGTTTTCAAAACGATATCCGCAACCGGATTTTAAGCTCCTCGGCCCATATCATGATCACTGACCGCCTGGGCGACGGGATCGGGGATTTTCAAAGCCTGGCCGCCAAGGTTGAACGGGAATTCCCGGATATAAAAACCGTGATGCCGATTGTTTACGGAACCGTCCTGATCAAGGGCAATGCCCGGGAAGTAAGCGGTGCTGTTTTTCGCGGCATGGACTTGGAGCAGAAAAAAAAGGAAAAATGGTTGAAAAAACTCGAATTCGGCACCCTGCCCAGCGGCGATCGGGAATTGCTGCTGGGCAAAGAAATGGCCCTGAAGATGAATTTGTTTGTCGGTGACAGCTGCCTGGTGATTTCCCCGCAAGCGGCATTATCGCCTCTGGGAATGATCCCCCGTTTCAAGAAATTCAAAATATCAGGTATTTTCAAATCGGGACTTTTCGAATTTGACAGTGGTACGGTCATTTCCAACCTGGGTTCCGGCCAGCAGTTGTTTTCCCTTAAAAATAAGATCAGCTATCTCCAGGTCAACCTGGAAGATATTTTCAGCGCCGAAACCGTCGCCGTTCGTATGCGCGGCATCCTGCCGGTCCAGTATGCGGTGATCACCTGGCAGGAGTTGAATCAGTCTCTGTATTCGGCTTTGAAGCTCGAAAAAACCGTGCTTTTTTTTACCCTGACCCTGATCATCGTCGTGGCCTCGCTGAATATCGTGGCCGGGCTGATACTGCTGGTCATGCAAAAAATCAAGGATATCGGCATCCTCCTTTCCTACGGGACTACGGCTGCCCAAATAAAGAAAATATTTTTCATCCAGGGCGCCATTATCGGCCTGCTGGGGACTTTTCTGGGTGTATTCCTTGGTTTGGGATTCTGTTATTTAGCCAACCGTTACGAATTGATAAAAGTCCCGGCCGAAATTTATCAGGTGAGTTATGTGCCATTCCGCCTCGGCGCCTTTGACCTGCTGGCGGTGATCCTGGTCTCCCTGCTGATCAGTTTCTGCGCCACTTTGATCCCCGCCCGCAAAGCGGCCCAGGTTTCCGTGGTAGATGCGGTCAAGTATGAATAAAACTTCTGTTTTTAATTCAATAAATAAAAAAAATATTGAAAACATATTATTTTTATTATTTTTAAGTTACAATTGTTTTGTGAATAAAACGAGATTGAATGGAGGGAATGCATGAATCAGCGAATGACATTTGCCTGCTTGATAGGATTGCTTTTGCTGACGGCACTGACGGGGAAAGCGCAAACCGCTTCACCGGCCGTGGATTGGAAGGGCCTTGAGGAAGCGTGGAATGCCTACTATATCGGTCCCAGTGAATCCGGTGCCGAAAAAATGCTGCAGCTGCTGCCCGGCAACGTAAAAATCATCGATATCAAGGATGGTTTTTTGCTCATCAATGCGATTTATGACCATTTGGGAATATTGGAAGGCGAGGTTTATTCAGGCAATCCCAATGCCATAAAACTGGGGTTTCGCCTGTTCACGATTTCTTACGGAACTTTAGAGGTTGCCTTGAACAAAATCATCGGCAACCTGATCGACTTCTATCCCCGGATCTTTTTGGAAGAATTGGCAGCCCAGCGCGAGCTGTTCTTATCACTGGATCCGGTCTTAGCCAGTTTTTTAAGGGAAATTCCCAATGACCCTGTCGCCCGGGACCTGGAGAAAAAATTGCGCATCAAGTCCCTGGAAACGGTTGAAGATAAAGCGCTCAAATCCCTGCGCAACGAATGCATCAAAATCCTCAAGAAACTGTAACGATAGTTTGGAATAAAAAAACTAGCGCAAAAGGGTTTTAAGGTAATCGGTTGCCACCCTCGGCCAGGAAAAATAATCTTTTCTTTTCTGCCAACCGGCGCTGATTCTTTCAATGGTCGGGGTCTGATCGCTCAGGAAGTGATCGATAGCCGCAGCCAGCTGCCCGGGATCCGGACTGTCGACGAATAGAGCCAGGTCATGATACATCTCCTGGAGCGATGATGAGGGCAGCAGCAAAGAGACCGTACCGCAGGCCAACGCTTCCAGAGGCGGAAACCCGAAGCCTTCATAAGAGGAAATGTAGACGAACAGATCCAGGGTTGAATAAAACGAATTCAGCTGTTCTTCGGGGAGCCATTCAAGCCAGGTGATCCCCTCCCGGCGCAGCAAGTCGGACATTTCCTTCCCGGCAAAGTTTTTGCCGACAATGATCAGGGCAAGATCGTGCTTTTCCCGGAGCTGGCCAAAAGCTGCGATTAATTCCCGAATGTGGCGCCTTCCGAAAATGCTCCCTAAAAATCCGATGATTTTTTTCCCCTGAAGGTGATAGCGCTGCTTGAATGCGTCGATTTCAGCATTCGATACGCGCCGGAAACTTGCTTCGATAGCCAGCGGAATGGCTTGTATTTTTTCCTCGGGCACCCGGTAGTAACGGCTTAATTCCCTTTTGGTAAATTCGGCATCAGTGTAAATAAATTCGGCCTGTTTCAGGCTCCAATGGCATTTCCAATCCTTTCCGGTCCGCTCTTTGAAGGAGAAATCCTCCGCTATGGCCTTCCAGGCGACATCATGGACAGCCAGAACAGATTTGCCGCTGTAAAAAAATGGCAATTGATTGCTTGCCGCGAACAATAATTCATAAGCGCCGCCTTGGAGAGCTTTGCGCAGCGGCCAGTTCTGCCAGAACAGGTAGCCTCCCGTGTTCGGGATGATTGTTTTTTCCAAATTGGCGAAGCGCACAAAAAGATCAGTATCTTCACGTAAAAAGAGATGATAACGATTGCCGGGATCGGCTGCAAGAATTTCCGGCAGCAAATTTCGCAAGTAGCGGCCAACTCCGGTTGACTGCCGGGTCAGATCATAACCGTCGATCGCGATTTTCATGGCTGCCCCCCGTCGAAATGGCGGTAGAAATCCAGGGTCCTGGAGGCGGTATCCTGCCAGGTGAAGTTTCGGGCATGGGCGATTCTCATTTCCCGGCCTGTCTCTTTTTTTTGCTTCCAAAGAACTTCGATTTTCTCTGCCAGATCCGGCACATCGGTGGTTTTGAAATAAACAGGCAGTCCATGCCCGATTTCATGGAAAACGGGTAAATCGGAACAAAGGACCGGCGTGCCGCTGGCCAGGGATTCGAGCAACGGCAGGCCGAAACCTTCCGCCAATGAAGGAAAAACAAATAGCTGGGCTTCGCGGTATAAAGAGGGGAGGTCGGCATCATCCACATAACCGATTTCACGAACCTGGCTGGCCAACTCTTTCTCCAGGGCGGACAATTCGCCCACGCCCCAACCGCGACTGCCGGCGATAACCAGCGGGATGGCAATGCCGGCCTTTTTGAGTTTGACCAGCGCCTGAAAAAGTGTGGGCAGGTTCTTGCGTGGTTCGATCGTGCCGGTGAACAGGATATATTTTTCGGGCAGGGAGTATTTTTTTTGCAATTCGTTGCGCCGAATGGAAGCGGCAAAGAAAAGCGGCCCAACGCCGTGGTGGATCACCCTGGTTTTAACGGCGGCTGATGGGAACATTTCCAGCAACTGGGAACGGGTGGCCTGGGAGACGCAGATGATGCCGTCTGCTCTGCTGACGTTTTCGCGCAGTTGTTTACGGAAATAGCAACGACTTTCAGGCTGGACCAATTGCTGGTTGGTGACAAAAAAAAGATCGTGGATAGTGATGATTTTTTGCCCGCGGCAGGGCATGGGCATGGGGGTGGGAGAATGGGCAATGGCGATCTTTTCCTTGAAAAAAAATTCCAGGGGCGGATACTGCCATCGGTACCATAGCCAGTTCAATACTTTGACTGGAATGCGCGCGTCAATCAGACGACGATTAATGAACCCGGGGATTTTGCCAAGGGGAAAGCGCTCTTTCCAAGAAGAGGAGAAAAGCATATAGCGGTTTTGACGGTCGATAGCGGCCAATTGGCTCAGCAGGTTCTTGTAATAGATACCGACTCCGGTCTCGGCAGACAAAAAAACCCGGATATCGCAGGCGATGTTCATGCTATTTGTCTAACCGGTATTCACTCAGCATTTTGGCGAATATTTCTTTGACCCGGGCGGCAAAGACTTCGCGGTCAAAGGTTTTACCGCGCAGGATGGCTCTCTCAGCCATGCCCTGCAGCAGCAGCGGTTCGCTGATCAGTTTCAGCGTATTTTGGCGGAGTTGGTCCTGGCTGGAAAACAGCATGCCTGACACATTGGCCTCGACGATCTCAATCAAACCGCCTCCGGCAAAAACCACGGGCGCGCAGCCATTTTGCATGGCCTCGGCAGTGGTCATGCCGAAATGCTCGACCAGTTCGGGTTCACTTTGGTTCAAGCCGCAGAGGTGCCAGAAAATCCTGGCCCTTTGGTAGAGGTTTTTCAACTCGGCAGCCGAAATATTAACCTGCAGCTCAACATCTTGGAGGCCGGATTGCGCAATGGCTTGCCGGACACTTTGCAGGTAGGGATTTTTGTTGGGGCTGCCACCGGCCAAAATCAGTTTCCAGCCCCTTAAAAGGCGAGGCTGGCGCTGTGACATTTCCCTGAATATTTTGACCATGCGCAGCTGCTGCTTGTTGCCGCCGGGATCGAAACGGGCGGCAGAAAGGATGATGTTCTCCTTGGCTGAAAAATCTACGCTGCCGTTCATGTCCACCGGTGGATAGAGATGCATGCCGGGCACGAGTCCCCATTTTTTTTGGATCCATTCGGCCGTGTAGCGGCTGTTGAAGATGAGATGCTGGTAGCGGTCAACATAAAAATAGCTGCTGGGCCTCCGCTCCGGAAAATGGCAGATGAACAGCGATCGATTGGCCATGGGGAAGACCATTTCCACCATGCTGTTATTGATAAAAAAGTCATAGGCGCCGCTCTCCAGGCTGATAAGATGGAAGGGGTTGGCCATCCTCCTGGAGGTGATGGCGGCCGGATCAAGATGCTCTTTGTTCTGCTTTTCATAAAAGGGAATGGGTATGGTCGCGATTCGACAGCGGGACAGATCGAGCTGGTACCAGTTTTGCAAATCATGATGGCGGACCGGCTTGTTGGCGATCAAAGTGATGTCGTAATCATCCTGCAGGGCCTGGGCTATGGTGCAACCGTACTTCTGGGCGCCGCCGATCAGA
>JBAXOR010000053.1:0-6962 GCA_037133155.1 Chrysiogenales bacterium
TTATATCCCCACTGGATGCCGAAAGAATCGAGGGAATTGGTGCTGGCTTCGACAATGCGCGCTTCGATCTGAACCTGGCGATTTGCGGCATCAAGGGTGTCGATCAGGGAATCGACGATCTTGATCTTTTCGGGGACTTCGGAAATGATCAGGGTGTTGGTGCGTTCATCCACGATCAATTCTCCGCGCGGGCTCATTTGTTTTTTGAGGATCGGCATCAGGTCTGTGGCCCGGGCATAACTCAACGTCCGGGTGGATACTTCCAGGTTGCCTTCCTCCAGGCGCGCTTCGCGCAGGGCCTGGCGCTGTTTCGATTCGGTAGCCAGCTTGTCCACCTTGCCGATGCGCAGGATGTTGCCTTCCTGGATCATGTCCAGGCCATTGACTTTCAAAATCAGTTCCAGGGCCTGATCCCAGGGAACCTGGATCAGTTCGCAAGTGAAACGGCCGGTGACATCGGGGTCGATGACCATGTTCAATCCGGATATTTTGGCGATAAATTTCAGCAGATTGCTGATATCGGCGTTCTTGAAGGAAAAATCGTAGGGATCGCCGGAAAACTGGGACCTGCCGCCATCGACGGTTTTTTTCAAATAGGTGTTGTTTTCCGCTTCCGGAACATCCTGCGCGGTAACGTTATTCTCTTTTTTCACTGGCTCTGTATCGGCTTGGGATTTTTCCGCGCCGAAAAATTCCTGGGGCGCCGCAGCCGGTTTTTCGGCCACAGCAGCCGCAGCCTGGACTGCAGTTGCGGTTTTCTGGTTCTGGGCCACAACCGGAATCTTGGCAGCAGCAGCCGGTTCATCGAAGAATTCTACCTGCAGCAGATTATCCTTGGCCTGCACCGAAAAATGTTTCAGATAATCCAGGTCAAAAACAATGCGGTAAACAGCGGCGGAATTGTTCCCGCCGCGAATCGTCTTGACATTTTTAATGTTGACGGTCTTGCTGATCTGGCTGGACTGGGCGTTTTGGAGATCAATGGCCAGGCGGACCGGTGCCTGCTCGATCGGGATAACGCGGTACTCGGTCTTGGCGGATAAAACGAAATCGAAACAAACCCTGTTTTGCTCACGACCGGCCACTCTCACGTCCCGGATGCTTACCGGCCCGGAGTCATCCATAGCGGACCGGGCCCGATCCTGGCGCGCCGGCGGAATGGCAATGATTTTCTCATCGACCGGTTTAGAGGTCACGACAGCCTTATCCGGCCGTGACGCAAGTTCCTTGATGTTGGGAAATTCAATATATAAGCCGGTCTGGTTGGTAAAAATCCGGTAATTAACCTCGCCTTTCAGCTTGATCTCGACATCGGAAAAATCACCTGAAGTCTTGATATTCAAATCCTGGATCACCGGGGAATCAAAAGTAAGGAAATGATCATCTACCTTGAAATCAACATCTTTTATGCGCATAACCAGGCGGTTCAAGTTGCCTTTTTGCGGATAAAAAATATCGGGAATCGGCAGTATTTTGTCGGTCTGCATATGCAATTGCACAAAATCTTCACCGGGGAAATATTCTATCTTGCTGATAGTCACCCGGGCATCAAGCAAAAAGCCGGAAAGTAAAATAAAAGTTATAGACAAAATTCTACTTGTCGCTGTCGCTTTTTTCATTTTCTTTCATTTCCTCCTCTTCAGGATTTAAGGTTTTTAAAATAATTCTATCCTTTTGACCACCCAGGGCTACGGTCAGGCTTTTTTTGAAACTGACGGAATTTCTGTCCATGGCCACCACTTCGCCGTCATAAACCTTGTCACCGATGCCAACCATATAAGGCCTGGTATCTGGACCTTTCAAGAGCGCTTTGAAAACGCCATTGACAGAAACGATTCCTTCCAATTCCAGTTCATCGATCATCAACCCGGCGATGCCTTCGATGGCTTCGCGGTTCCCCTTGACGCTTTTCCCCTGCAGCAGGTTCCAAAAAGGATCCCGGCGGCCCTCAGGATTGTAGGTGAACTCTCCAGGCATGACGCTGTTTTCTGCCGGGTCATCAGTCGCCTTATTCATTGGAATTTCCTGGCCGGTCAGAAAAAAAGAAATAAAAAAAATGACGACAAACAAAAGTTTCATTTTAAATATCTCCTTTCAGTCCAGATTCCGGCTCTGTGGTATTACGAGCCGCAACTCTTTTAACAACGGCTTTCCTGATAGTAGCTGCTTCATTGTAGATGTAAGTCGTGGCTGTGAAACTGGCCTGAATCGTGTAGTCAAAACTCAAACTGTTCATGGGCGAAATGTGCAGTCCGTCGATGGTAAATATTTTTTTCAGGCGCGCCACCTGGTCGAAAAACATGCCCAGGTTGTGATAGTTGCCTTCCAGGCTGATGACGATCGGCCATTCCAGATAAATGTCACGCATGCTTTCATTGTTGAAAGTGAAAGTCGACGTCTTCAACCGGGCATTGGAAGCGATGGCCTGGATTTTGCGCAGGATTTGGCTTACTTCCTGTTTCTCGGGAAGAATTCCCTTTAGCTCTTCCAAAATCCCTTCATTGTACACTTTCTCATCTTCAAGTTTTTTAAGCTTGCTTTCATTTCTTTCAGCTTTGCGTATTTCTTCCTGAAGTTTTTCACTCTGCACGACAATCGAACTGATCTCATCCTGAGTGGGTGAATAAACGATAAAATAAAAGATGCCGAAAAAGACAACGCCCACTACCAAAAAAACCAGTAATTGTCCATACCAAGGCAAATTTTGAATATCCATTTTAAACCACCTTATTGAGGTCGGGCTGGCGGACAAAAACACATTCAAGCCTGAATACAAAAATATCAATTCCGGATTCTTTATTCCGGGACGTTGATTTCAGCTTGACATTGATAAAGGAATTCGAGGTCTGCAGATTATTGATCAAATCGGCGATCAGGTTATTGGAAAGCGCCTTGCCGCTGAGTTGCAACGCCCCATTGTTGAAATTCAGGTCGACCAACCAAATCCAGTCGGGCAGGCACCTGGAAAGTTTGTCCATCATAAAAACCGCGTCTTTCTGTTTGAACTTCAGATCGTTTATGGTTTTAATCTTCCTGTCCAATTCCATTTTGGTAGTTTCAAGCTCAGCAAGTTTTTGCAGGACTTTTTCGAGTTCTGCTTTTCTGAGCGTACGCTCTTCCAGCAGTTTTTTTTCAGAATTCAGGTTGTTGGATTGCAAGATGTAGAGTAAGCCGATGCTGCCGACCGTGATAGCAATGGCGCCAATCAGGGCCGGAATACTCATTTTACTTTTCTTGGCTTCATCGATAGCGCTGATGGTCGTTCCGCCGGCAGCTATCTCTTTCTTTTCCGGTTTTAATAAATTGATCTTGATCATTTGGAATCCCCCAGGGCCCTCAGGGCCAGGCCTACGGCGATTGTGTACACCGGGGCCATGTCCTTGATGAAATTTAGATCAAATTTCTTATAATTTATATCGATATTATTGAAAGGATTCACCACTTCGACCGGGATATCGAATTCCTGGGAGAAAAAATCGGTTATTGCTTCCAGATTGGCGCTCCCACCGCTAAGTATGATGTTGTCTATCCGGCCTTCGGTGGTGTTGGAACGGTAAAACTCAAATGTTTTTTTAACTTCGTTGCGCAGGTCATTCAACACAATATTGATGATCGGTTTAACGGCGGCGCTGGAAATGCCTTCCACGGCTCGCCCTTTCTTGACCGATTCGGCCTTTTCATATTTGAGGTTCAATTCTTTTTGCAGCAAGTCGGTGAACTGGTTACCGCCAAAAGCGATATCCCTGACAAAAGCCGGATGGCCTGCCTTGGAAATGATCACATTGGTAATTGATGAACCGATATTGATGATGGCCAAAACCTTGTCCCGGTACAATTCGTAATTCAGCAAAACGCAATTCAGTGCGGCAAAAGAATCCAGATCAACGATATCGGCGGTTTTGCTGGCGCTGGCGATCACATTCAGGTAATCATTCAATTTTTCTTTTCTGACTGCGGCTAAAATGACCGCTACCCGGTCGGGAGGTACATCCGCTGATTCGATGATTTCATAATCAATATTGACTTCATCAGGAGTGAACGGGATATGCGGCCGGGCTTCCCAGAGAATATGTTCATGCATTTCATCGGGATTCAGCCGCTGTACTTCGATCCTTTTTACAATTACCGAACTCCCGGACACGTTGAAGGCGATGCGGCCGCTCTTGGCCTTGCTGTCATAAAAAACATGCTGAATGGCTTCGGCTACCGCCATCGAATCCATGATGCTTCCTTCCACAATGGACTGATAGGGAACCGGTTCATAGCCGATGGAAAGGAGTTCATAGCGAGTTTCAGTCCCTTTTTTCTTTGCCTTCAGCTCAACCAGTTTTAGGGCAAATGAACCAATATCAAGTCCAACAATTGATTTGGATTTGGTAAAACTGATTAAAGACATATCGCTCTCCAGTGGTATATAATTTTCATATTGATATTTTTTTAACACATTGAAAATAAAATGTCAAGTTTTTTTTGTTTTTTTTATAGATTTATCGGGGATATGGAAATGCTGACACCCCGAATATCCAAAACTGACTTGATTAACGGGTTTTTTTTGCTTTAGAGTGCCTATAAATAAGGTTTTTTTTGATTCATACTTTTTAGTTGGTTTTGGGCTGATTTTTCCTTTTCAGCTTTTGCCCAGGCCGCTGACGAGGTATTCAAGCATTTTTTTTCAAGTCGGCCATATTTTCAATGTTCACGATTTTGATTTCCCGCTGCCTGTCCCTGGCGGCCCGTTTCAATAACCCGGCCAGCACTTTTCCGGTGCCGATCTCGGCAAAATGGTCAATGGCGGATTCTCGCAACATCTTTTCCATGGTCGCCTGCCACAGAACCGGCCGCGAAACCTGCTTTTTCAATCCATTACGAACATCATCGACTTGTGTAACCTGCTGGGCCTGCCAATTGTTGAGGACCGGGAATTTCAAATTGAAAAATACAAACCGGTCACGGTCAAGAGCCAGTTTCTCCTCGGCCGGAAGCATCAGTTCCGAATGGAAAGGAGCCGAAACCGGCAGAAAAATCGTTTTTACTCCCAGGCGACGCGCCGCTTCTTCCACCGCGTTTTTTTCACCGGAAATCACTACCTGGCTGTCGCTGTTCCAATTGGCCAGGTTGACCACCCGCCTCACCCCTGCGGCCGAAGATGCGGGCAGGCTCGCAAGCTCATTATTCACAGCGGCGATCGTCTGGAAGACGGCTTCAATATCAGCCCCGATCAGGGCCGCCATGGCCCCTTTACCGACCGGAACCGCTTCCTGCATGTACAAACCCCGTTTGTGAACCAGGGTAAGGGCGTCCTCATAGCTGAACGCCCCGGCGCAAAGCAGGGCAGAATATTCCCCCAGGCTGTGGCCGGCGGCCAGGCGCGGTTCTTTTTGCCACAAAGTGTACAAAATATATGAAACCGTCAGCAGGGCGGGTTGGGTATTTGCGGTCAGTTTCAATTCTTCTTCGGGGCCTTCAAAACAAATGCGTGCAAGATGATAGCCCAGGATTTCATCGGCTTGGGTGAATGTTTTTTTGGCAAACTCACTGTTCATGAATAGATCGCGGCCCATGCCCACGGTTTGTGAGCCCTGGCCGGGAAATAAAAAAGCATGGTCATTCATCTGTGCTCCTCCATTCAATTGATTAATTGCAAGCGCAGGCGGCCGAAACCGCCCTGACCTTTATTATTGCGTATACCTACCCAAATCTCATCCAGCACCAATGCTTCATCTGCCAGCCGCACCCGCACCCGGCGGAAGACTTCCCTGATCATGAAATTTTTCCAAAGGGTCACATCGGGAAAAGCTTCACCGCAAATTTCCACTTCGTCCGGACCGTTTTCATTCACCCGAAACTTCAGGCGGAAAGGGTAATGCTGCTCAATGGTGACCAAGGACTTGACGATTTTTTCCAACTGCTCCCCCAGACGGTTCAGGACGGTGGAAAAATCAAGCCAGTCACCGTTCCACTCAACAGGAAATTGGCGGACATGCGAGATTCCCGGGGCGGGCATGAAGGGATGATTGAGCATGTTCAGCAACTCCCCCAGCATGGGGAAAATGTTGAAATAGATGCCGGTGCGCGATGGCTGAAAAACGAAGCGGGGTTCCAGGGTTACCAAAAAATCGCCGTACCTGCCCTCGCTATCCCTGGAAAAACTCAGTCCATCCCTGCCATCTTTGAACAGGAGGTGGGGAAATTTCTTGACGTTTTTAATCCGGCCGGCAAATTCGGGAGCCTCTTTTCGCCAAAGGGCAAGAATATTGTCGCTAAAAAAACCGGTTCCGGCTTTATCCATATCCGCGGTAAGCAAGGCCAGCGTCTTGCCGCTGAAACCCAGCGTCCTCAGTAAATAAGCGCTGCGGGGGATATTTGCAAAAACAAACCTGGTTTTACCATCAGGCTGAAGGGCAGCCGTGAAATTGATCGAGGCCGAAGTATCATAATAAACGCGCAGGGTGAAAAAAAACAGCAGCCGCGAAGCGGCGCTGCCGCAAATCTGATAATCCAGGTTGTATTTCAATTCAGCGGCAAGCCCTGCCGTAGCCATAAATAGGAATACAGCGATGGAGCATAGCTTTTTCATCATTTTTCGAAAGCACGCCTGGTGGCGGCGATCTGTTCGTCGCTCAAGCCTTCGGGTTCAATTCCCAAGCTTCTCAGTTGCAAATAAACTGCCGCCGCCTTTTCCACGATTTCAATCCTGTCCAGCGCCTGTTTTAGGGATTTGCCGCTGGCAATGACGCCGTGCTTGTCCCACAAGGCCAAGCGGAATTTCTTGAATTTTTCCTTGGAAACCTTGGCCAGGGACTCAGATCCGGTGACGGCATAGGGGATCAAGCCGAGCATTTCCGGAACGAACAGTCGCGTCTCGTGCTGCAGCCGGAATATCCGCTCGTTCATTTCTTTTTCAGAACTGAAAATATGGCTCAGGGCGATCAGGCTGAGCGGGTGGCAATGGACCACGGCCC
>JBAXOR010000054.1:0-6892 GCA_037133155.1 Chrysiogenales bacterium
GGCGTCTTTCAGGCCCAGGGCTTCAAGTTCGGGCTTGAGCTTGGCGGCCAAATCTTTTTGTTTGGCGGTCGAGGGAAAGGTTTCGGATGTGTCGCTCGATTGGGTATCAATAGCCACGTAGCTTAAAAATCGTTCCAGGATATCGGGATATTTCATAATGACCTCCGCAAATGATTATAAATGATTTTTGCCGAAAGTAAAATAACAAAAATCGTTTCACCTTGACAATTAACGTTTTTTTTAATATCATATGCTTTAATTGCAAATGTGAGTAAGGAGTGGTCCGGTGAAAAGAACATTTCAGCCTAACAATTTAAAAAGAAAAAAAAATCATGGCTTCAGGGCGCGCATGGAAACAAAAGGCGGCCGTGAAGTTATCAATCGCCGCAGAAGAAAGGGAAGAAAGATTCTGTCTGCCTGATCAATGACTTTTGCGTTCAGAAATTTCCAGCGGATCAAGAAAGAAGCTGAATTTGTCTATCTGCTGAAAAATGCCAAAAAAGTAAAGAATGATTTTTTTTTTATATTTTTTAAAAAACAGCCGCCCGGGCAGCAGGTTTGCCATCTCGGTTAACCGAAAAATCGGGAACTCAGTTCAAAGGAATTTTATAAAAAGAAAAATGAAAGAATGGTTCAGATTGAATCGGTTTTTGCTTGATGATTCCTATGACCTGTGGATTTCCATAAAAAAAAAATTTGATCGTTGCAGTGCCGCGCAGGCGGAAAACCTGTTTCTGGATGCCCTGCTCAAAATCAAATACAAATAAAAAATGAAAAAAGCGCTCCTTTTGCTGATCACGCTCTATAAAAAAACCCTTTCCCCGCTGCTGGGCAATCACTGCCGGTTTCTGCCCACTTGTTCCGAGTATACGTATGGAGCAATCGAAAAGCATGGCGCCGGCCGGGGTATCTACCTGGGCGCGAAAAGAATTTTCAAATGCCATCCCTTTCATGACGGCGGTTATGACCCGGTTCCTGAAAAAAACGAGGTGAAATTTAAATGGATACAAAAAAACTAATTCTGGCTATCGTGTTGTCGGTGACGGTGTTGCTGGTCTATCAGTATTTTTTCATGCCCAAACCCATGGCGCAAAATCGGGTGAACCTGCCCGCCGCTACCCAGCAGCAAAAGACCGAAACGGCTGTGGAAACCAAGGGCGGTGCGGCACCAGACATTGGTTCCATACTGAACCAACCCGAAACGATTGTCCCGGAAAGCGCATTGCCTTTGCCAACCGTGTCTGAAAACCTGACAGATGAAAATGAAAAAAAAATCACCGTGGACAATGCTTATTTTACCGCGGTGTTCACCAACCGCGGCGCCGGCCTTACTTCCTTGATCTTGAAAAAATACAAGGATGATGCCAAAAAACCCATGGATCTGATAGCGCGTAGCGCCAAAGAGTTGCGTCTTTACCCTTTTTATTTCTACCCCGAGAAAGATGATTTTTACGGAATCCTGAACAAGGCCTTGTTTTTATATCGTGGCGCCGACGAAGTGAAAATCAACGGCCGGGAAGCCAATGAGATTGTTTTTGAATACGCCGACCAGGCGCAGAATTTGCTGGCCCGCAAGAAATTTATTTTCAGCGAAAACAGTTATGTTATCCGCATCGAGTTCCAGGTCAGCAAGAACGGGCGGATAATCGATGCCTTGCCTGTGGTTTTCGGGCCCGATCTGGAAAACAATGGCAGTGGTGACCGGACCATGATGGCGAATCTGAGAATCGCCGCTTACAACGGAACGGACATGAATACGCTGGAATTCGCCAAGCAAAAAACCCTGGCCCAGAGCGGTCAGGTTATTGAAAAGGCCGCGGGCGAAAAGGGGTCCGGTTTTTACTGGGCGGCCTATGAGACCACCTATTTCGCCGCTGTCTTCAAAACCGATCCGCAAAAATCCAAGCTTTCCTATTTAGTAATCAAGCAGCCGCAGGGGAAAAACCAAAGTAAATTGTACTCCTATTTGGTGGTTACCAATCCGGCGGCGATTTTTATAGGTCCCAAGGATGAAAAAATATTGGCCGCGGAGGAAAAAGAATTTCCCGACTTGAACAAGATCATCGATTACGGCTGGTTCGGAGCCATCGCCAAGATCATGCTCAAGGGCATCGTTCTCATCCACGGCTTCATTCCCAACTACGGCTGGGCCCTGATCGTTTTTACTTTGTTTTTGAAACTGATCCTTTTTCCGCTGACCTATTCATCCAGCGTGTCCATGGCCAAGATGCAGAACCTGCAGCCCAAGATGAAGGCGATCAAGAAAAAGTACAAAAACACCAAGGACATGGAACAGCGCAAGTTGATGAACATGGAAATCATGGCCCTGTACAAACAGGAGAAGGTCAATCCGGCCGGCGGCTGCCTGCCAATCCTGCTGCAGCTGCCGATTTTGTGGGGCTTTTTCCGGCTCCTGTCGGTTTGCATCAATGTCCGCCATGAACCCTGGATTTTATGGATCACCGATCTATCAAAAAAAGATCAGTTTTATGTCCTGCCCATCCTGATGGGCGTGACCCAGCTCATCCAGCAGCGGATGGCTCCCACGGGTGGTGATGAAACCCAGAAAAAACTGATGTACATCATGCCTTTTGTCATGACCATCATGTTCGCCTCCTTCCCCAGCGGTTTGAATTTGTATTGGTGCTTTTCGAACCTTTTGCAGATCGGCCAGCAGAAATTTATCAATGATAAAATTCATAAAGAGAAAAAAGAAGAAATCAAGGAAATCAAGATCTTAAAAAGAAAAAAAGGAGCCAAAGAGAAATGACGGACAAAAAGGAGTTTGTCGCAAATTCTCTGCAAGATGCTATTCACAAGGCGGCTGAAGCATTCAATATTACCGAAGAAAAACTGAAATATCGCATTATCACTGAAAAAACAAAATATTTCGGCCACAAGCAAAGGGAAATATTTATCGAGGCCTGGAGTTCCGACGGCAGTGATCAAAAAGGGCTCGAAGATTTTGTCAAATTGCTGGTGGAGGCCATGCAACTCGATTTGCAGTTCAAGTTTGAAAGCAACCCGGAGTTCTTGAGGGTCAACTTTTCGGGTGAAGATTACAAACTGATGCTGTACCAGAACGGCAACCTGCTCAATGCCGTTCAATATCTGCTCAACCGTCTCTTCGCCGACCAGATTGGTAAAAAGATTTTCTGTGAATGTGAAAATTACCGCAAAAAAAAGGAAGCGGAGTTAAGCACACTGGCCCACCGCCATGCCCGCCAGATCCGCCGCAATGGCCAGGCCGTCGAATTGCCTGAGCTGAACCCTTTTGAACGGCGGATCATCCACATGACCATCAACAAATACGAGGATTTGGAATCCAAAAGCGAGGGTGACAGTTTTCTGAAGGTCATAACCATCAGAAAAAAGGCGCATGGATGATGAAACGATTGTAGCTCTGGCTACACCGCCGGGCAAGGCGGGCATCGCTGTGATTCGGTTTTCGGGGAGCAAAAGCCAAGCCATTGTCCGTGCTTTGTTCGAGCCGCTACCATCCGCGTGGCAAGCCCGTAAAAGTTATCACGGCTTTATCCAATCCCGGGGGCGGCGTATCGATGAATGCCTGCTGACTCTTTTCAAAGCGCCGCGGTCCTACAGTGGCGAGGACATGGTCGAAATTTCCCTTCATGCCAATATGTTTATCATCGAAGAGGTGCTTGGCCTGGCATGCCAACTCGGCTCCCGGCCGGCTTTGCCCGGCGAATTTACCTACAGGGCTTTCCGCAACGGCAAAATGGACTTGCTTCAGGCTGAAGCGGTCAATGACCTGATTCACGCCAATTCGCGGGTTTATGCCTTGATGGAATTCGCTAATTTGGAAGGCCGGCTTTCCAAAATAGTCGGCTCGATCCGCGCCCGACTCATGCAAATGGCGATTGCTATTGAAACTGAGATTGAATTTGCCGAAGATCAAATACTGGAAACTGTTGCTGTTGATTCCGGGTTGACGGCTGCGGTTAATGATCTGGAAAAAATTCTAAGTCAAAGCCGGTTCAACGAGATCCTTGATCATGGCATGCATATCGTTATCGCCGGCAAGGTCAACGTGGGGAAATCATCATTGTTCAACGCTCTGCTGCTGCAGGAGCGGTCGATTATTTCCCCGTTGCCCGGCACTACCCGCGACTACATCCAGGAAAAATTGTACCTGGACGGTTTGCCGTTCCAGATTACCGACATGGCTGGTATTCGCAATGGGACCGGAGATGACATCGAAAATCAGGGTATGCAGCGCAGCTTTGATAAAATCGCCCAGGCCGATGCCGTGATTTTCATGGTCG
Source organism: Chrysiogenales bacterium (assembly GCA_037133155.1). GTDB lineage: Bacteria > Acidobacteriota > Aminicenantia > UBA2199 > UBA2199 > UBA2199. Next base: position 4,287 of record JBAXOR010000054.1, read on the forward strand.
ACGCTTCGCGGCCTTTGGAAGACAGCGATCATGAAATTTACCGCCTTACCGGTGAAAAAAAACGGATTCTGCTGGCCAATAAAAACGATCAGGCGCTGGAGCGGGTAGTAAAAAATATTCACAAGGCTTTTCCTGACGAAACCGTCCATCTGGTTTCGGTCAAGGACCGGGAAAACCTCGATGTCATAGTCAATTTTTTAAAAGGTTTATGGCAGGAAATTGGTGAACCGGCTACCGGGGCTGTCATCAATTTAAGACAGAAAATGTTACTGGAAAAGCTTTTACAAAATCTGCGAGAAATCGAACAAATGCAAAGGCCGGCCCAGGCCGAAATGATCGCCGAAGAAATACGCCAGGGGCTCCGGCTGATCGGTGAATTGACCGGCGCCATCAATACCGCGGAGATTCTCCAGGGCATATTCGCCAAATTCTGCATCGGCAAATGAAAATTATTGTCATCGGGGCAGGGCATGCGGGGATTGAAGCTGCTTATGCTGCAGCCAGGATGGGCGCCGAAACCATCCTGCTGACCATTCATCTGGAAACCCTGGCTCAGATGTCCTGCAACCCGTCCATTGGCGGCATCGCCAAGGGACACCTGATCAAGGAAATTGATGCGTTGGGCGGAATAATGCCCAGGGCCGCCGATGCCACCGGCATTCATTTTAAGGTCCTCAATCGCAGCAAGGGACCGGCGGTGCGGGCCACGCGGACCCAGAACGACAAGATTGCCTACAGAAACTATCTGAAAAGTTTTTTGGAAACTGTTCCCAATCTCAGGATTTATCAAGCCATAGCCAGTGAGATTATCGTTGCCAATGGGCGGGTTTGCGGCGTACGGCTCATGGAAGGAGAAACCCTGGCCGCCGACGCGGTGATTTTCAGCGCGGGAACTTTTCTGGCCGGGCGTATATATATCGGCGCCGCCTCCTATGCCGCCGGGCGGGCCAACGAGCCGCCGGCCCAACTGTTGGCTGAAAATATAGCCGCCCTGGGCTTTAAAATTTTACGCTTGAAAACCGGAACACCGATGCGCTTGCATGCCGACACGATCAACTGGAGAAAATTTATTCCCCAACCCGGCGATGAGCCGCCCATGCCTTTTTCCATGTTTAGCAAAGGCAAAGTAAAGAACCGGATTCTTTGTCATCTGGGCTATACCACCCCGGCGGTTGCGGCGATCGTCCGTGACCATTTGCATTTATCGCCGCTATATTCGGGAAAAATCCAGGGCATTGGACCCCGTTACTGCCCTTCGATCGAGGACAAGATTGTCAAGTTCGCCGACAAGGAAAGGCACCATTTTTATCTGGAACCGGAGGGTTTGCGCAACAAGGAAATTTATGTCAACGGCATGTCATCGAGCCTGCCGGTCGAAGTTCAGAAAAAAATATTGCAGGCCATACTGGGCCTGGATAAGGCGCAAATGATGCGCCCGGCTTATGCCATCGAATACGACGCCATCCAGCCCACCCAGTTGCGGGCCAATCTGGAAGCGCGCGGAATCGAAAATTTGTTTTTTGCCGGCCAGGTCAACGGCACCTCCGGTTACGAGGAAGCCGCCGCCCAAGGCCTCATGGCCGGGATCAATGCCGTGCTCAAGGTCCGGGGCGAGGCGCCGTTCATATTGGACCGTGACGAAGCCTATATTGGGGTCATGGTCGATGATATTGTCCGTGTCGGTGTCGATGAACCCTACCGCTTGTTCACGGCGCGGGCCGAGTACCGATTGCAGTTGCGCGAAGACAATGTTTTCGAACGCCTGGGTGGCCACAGTCTCAGGCTGGGCCTGATTTCCCCGGCTGATTTCAAGCGGGAAATGGGCAAATTGGAACGGCGCCAACGCATGATTGTCAAACTTGCCAAGATAAAAGGTCGCTGGAAAGGCAAGACTGAAAAGTTTTTCAAACTGCTGAAAATAACCGGAATGACTTTCGAAAAGTTGGAAGAAATTCATAAAAAACCGTTGCTCAAGAAAAAGACCCTGACCGATGTTTCCTATATCGAAGCCTGCGTCAAGTATGAAGGTTATGTGGATATCCAGAAACGGGAAGTCGCCAAAATGAAAAAAATGCAGAAGGTGGTTATTCCGGCCGATCTGGATTTCGCTCTGATTAACGGTCTTTCCAATGAAATGAAAGAGAAACTGACCCGGGTCAGACCCGGCAGCTTGGGTGAAGCGGCGCGCGTTCCCGGCGTCACTCCGGCCAGCCTCAATGCCATCGGCATTTACCTGACTTTAAAATATGGGCGATAACTTTTTCGTAGCCTTCAATGAATTAATTCACATCCGTCTATTGTAATTTTAATAAAATTTTCTTAGAATCACATCATGAGTTAAATTAATTTTTTATCATTTATTGGTAATGGATAAAAATTATTTTAGGGGGATATTATATGATTGAATGGGAAGTTGACAAAATTGTTAAACGCCAGTTTGGATTTAATATTTTTATTCTCACGGCTTGGAAAATAGTTAATAAAATGCGAACAGAGAAGTATTCTTTTTTACTTGTTGATCGAAAAAGGTTAGACAAAATATTTGTAGTACTGATTAATTCGACATCAGATATGCTATCAAACTAAAATTCTACAGTTGTAAAATG
>JBAXOR010000055.1:0-6876 GCA_037133155.1 Chrysiogenales bacterium
GGATCGATCTTGCCGGCGAATTAGTCGGCGTCGGTTTTTGGGGCGAGGCGGCCCTGGTTTTGCCGGAGGACGTGACCGGCAGGGCGCGTATCCCCTTCGTCATCGAGGGGCAGCCGGTCATGGTGGAGAAAAGCTTCCGGCTCCTTGAAAAAAATTACTGGAAATATGTCCTGGGCCTGGACTACAATTTCGGCCACGGATTTTACGTCAATCTGCAATTTTTGCATGGATTTTTCGATGAATTCGCCTTCACCCGGGAGGCACAGGAAAACCTCGGTCTCGGCCAGGGAGTTTTCTTTGGCGCTCTGGCCAACTATCTTTTCGGCCGCCTGGAATACAAGACCGGGAATGAAAAGCTCAAGCTGAAGGCCGGCGGGCTGATGGAAATAACCGCGCAGGGTTCGGCTTTCGCCCTGCTGCCCGAAGTGGAATTCCGCGTGGCCGACTCACTGGCCATGCAGTTGGGGGGATTCTGGCTGTTGTCCGGTCAAGCTGATAAAACCAAGTTCGGGCAGTTTAAAAAAGATTCCATGGTCTTCCTGGGTTTGAAGGTCGATTTTTAATTTTATTCCTTCAAAAAACGGTATGGAGGCTGAACCAACAACGGCTTTGCCCTTGATTTGTGACCCTGAGGGGAATTTATTTTGAGTCAAAGGCTTGCATTCCGGGCAAATAAATTATAAAATGACATTTCGTTTGGAGAGGTGTCCGAGCGGTTTAAGGAGCACGCTTGGAAAGCGTGTGTACTGGAAACGGTACCGTGGGTTCGAATCCCACCCTCTCCGAAGATGCCTGTTCCTAAAAGGGTCGCGCAAGGCCCTGGTCAAAAAGAGAACAAGGCTCAGGAGCCTGGCGGTGCGAACCTATGAACCTTGTCAGGACCGAAAGGTAGCAGCAATAAATAGAATTTCGCAGGTGTCCGGGATTTCCTGAGCCTTTTTAATAATGAGAAAATAATATGTACCTTGCTTTAGCCAGGAAATACCGGCCGCAAAAATTTGCCGAACTGATCGGCCAAGCCAGTATCTGCAAGACGTTGCAAAACGCCATTGCCATGAACAAGGTGTATCAGGCGCTGATTTTTTCAGGCATGAAAGGGGTGGGTAAAACTTCCGCGGCCCGCATCATGGCCAAAGCGCTGAACTGCGAAAAAGGGCCTGCTATCGAGCCCTGCAACCAATGCCAGACCTGCGCGGAGATCACCGATGGCAATTCTACCGATTACATGGAGATTGACGGGGCTTCCAATAATGGTGTCAACGAAGTTCGCAGCCTGCGGGAGACGGTTAAGTACAAACCTTTGAAGAACCGTTTCCGCATCGTGGTCATTGATGAAGTGCACATGCTCTCCAATGCGGCCTGGAACGCGCTGCTCAAAACCGTCGAAGAACCTCCCGAGCATCCCATATTTATCATGCCCACAACCGATTTCCACAAGATCCCGGCCACCATTGTTTCGCGCTGCCAGCATTTTGATTTCAAACGCATTCCTTTTGAAGTCATCCAACAGGTCCTTAAGGATATCTGCCAGAAGGAAACAATAAAAATTTCCGATTACGCACTGTACCTTATCTCCAAATCGGCCGAAGGCAGCCTGCGCGACGCTAAAAAGATCCTTGACCAGGCGATCGCCATTGCCAACGGCGACGTCAAGGATGATGACGTTGTAGCGATTCTGGGGATTATCGATGAGGAAACATTTATCACTCTGACCCGGAGTGTTTTTTCCCAGGACCGCAAAGGAATTATCGAACAAATAAATGAGTTGGTCGAGCGCGGCACCGATCTGCGTTTTTTTTATGGGGAATACCTGCGTTTCATCCGCGATTTAATCGTCATCAAATCGATTCCCGATTCCGAACGGCTGCATAACCTGAATCCGGAAAACGTCAGTGAAATCAAAGAAATCATCAAACAGGTCAATGAAGTGGAATTGCTGCGCTTTTTCAATGCCGTGAAGGAGTTGGAACAAACCATACGTTATACGGAAAATCCCTCGATTATCCTGGAATACATGTTTTTGAAATTGAGTTATTTTTCGGCCCTGGTCAGTATCGAAGAGTATTTAAAAAAAATCAGGGATATGAAAACTATTACGCCGCCTGCGCTTATTGTCCCCGCCGCTGGGCCACAAGAGGAAAAAGCGCCGGTCACTGTCACGGCCGCGGATTTGATCGCTGCCCTGAAAGCGCGTATAGAAAAAGAAAAACCGCGCCTGGCTTCGGTATTTAGTTCTTCGTTGCTGGAATTGCAAAACGATGTGCTGTTGATCCAGGTAGCCGCCAATTTGGAAAATGCCTGGAAAATGATGAAAGAGAACAAAGGCTATTTGCAGCAGCTGGCCGCGCAGCTGGCCGGAAAAGAGATGGGGCTGGAAATAATTCTGCAGGAACGCAAAGCGGAGCAGGATGAAAATAAGCTGGTCCAGGAATTGAAAAACGATAAAAAAATAAAAAGCCTCAAGGATAAAATCAAGGGTAATGTGATTTCCATTGAGAGCGTCAAGGGGGGCAAAGATGCCTAAGATTCCCAATATCAATCAAATGATGGGCATGGCCCAGAACATGGCCAAGCAAATGGAAGAGCAGATGGATGCCATGGTTGTTGAAGGCAACTCCGGCGGCGGCATGGTAACTGTTAAAATGGATGGGCACAAGCGCTTGCAAGCCCTGCACATCACCCCGGAAGTAGTGGATCCTGCCGAAATTGACATGCTGCAGGATTTGATCGTGGCGGCCATCAACGATGCCCAGGGCAAAGTTGAAGAAAAATTAAAGAGCGGCCTCGGGGGGATGGCTGGTGGCCTGCCAGGTGGTTTTCCCTTCGGCGCTCTATGATATGATTAATTATACTCCGCCTTTAGCGAATTTGATCGAAGAGCTTAAAAAAATTCCTGGTATCGGCCGCAAGTCGGCTCAGAGAATTGCTTTTTATCTTTTTAAAACCGATAAAAAAAACGCTCTGGCTTTAGCGGATGCCATTGTTCAGGCCCGGGAAAAAATTGTTTATTGCTCGATCTGCAACAACATCAGTGCTGTCAACCCTTGTGAGATTTGTTCCAGTTCCGACCGCGACAGTGAAAAGATCTGCGTGGTCGAGGAGCCTTTCAATATCTATTCCATCGAAAAAACAGGCTTGTTTCATGGTTTTTATCATGTCCTATTGGGCAACCTTTCACCGATCCGGGGCATCGGCCCTGATGAATTGCGGATTCCCGGGTTAATTGAACGGGTTAATAAAGGCATTTTTCGGGAAATCATCCTGGCTACCAGTCCGACCACCGAAGGCAGTGCCACCGCCCATTATTTGACAGAAATTCTCCGCCAGTATAAAATCACTATTTCGCGGATTGCTTTGGGTCTGCCTGTGGGAGCCGATCTGGATTATGCCGATGAGGTAACGATTGCCAAGGCCATTGAAGGCCGCTTGGAAGTCAAGTAGGAGGTAATGTGACAGGACGCCATTGGTATTTTATTAATGCCGGTGCTATAATAAAATAATGATAAAATGCCAATGAATTTTTCAGGGAAGTTTAAGGAAAATTAAAAATGCAAGAAAATTTTATTATTTATAATGAAGAATATATTTTAATAAAGGATATTCTGCAGAAATTGAAAACCAACACCAGCGCCAAGGCTGTTTTTATCACTGATTCGGAAGGCCATTGCATTGCTTCGTCCGGAGAGATGGACGATATTAATTTGAATTCCATATCCTCTTTGATCGCCGGCAGTGTCGCTGCTGTTAACAGTATTGCCCAAATGCTGAAAATAGACAGTTTTTCAGCAATTTTAAACGAATCCAGTAAGGAAAGCCTGCATATTTCCCTGATCAACGACCGCACCATGCTGGTGGTCATTTTCAACAACACGTCCAACCTCGGGTTGGTGCGTTTCAGGGTCCGCAACTCCTTGGAACAATTGACCAAGGTATTCCAGATTATATACAAGAAACTGAAAGCCAACGATAAAATTCCCGGCGGATCACCCTTTGAGGGGGTTTCCGATGAAGACATCGACCGCATTTTTGGAGACTGAAATTGTCTTTCCTAAATTATTCGACCAGGGAAATTAATTTTAAGATTGTTTATTATGGTCCCGGTTTGAGCGGCAAAACGACTAATATCAAATATATTTATGAAAAAGTCAAAAATGGAAACAAGGGTAAATTGGTCAGCCTGGCCACCGAAACCGAAAGGACGCTTTTTTTTGATTTTTTCCCCCTCGATTTGGGTATGATCAAAGATTATAAGGTCCGCTTCCACCTGTACACGGTCCCCGGCCAAATTTATTACAGCGCCTCACGGAAGCTGATCCTGCGCGGTGTCGACGGGCTGGTTTTTGTTGCCGATTCGCAAACGGAAAGATTTGAAGCCAATATAGAAAGTATCCAGGACATGCTGGAAAACCTGAACGACTACAAGCTGGATTTTGCCACCATCCCTTACATCCTGCAGTTAAACAAGCGCGACCTGCCCAATGTTACTCCGGCCAATGAATTGATAGCCGCACTGCGTAAAAAAAATGAGCCGGTACTGGAGGGTGTTGCTTCGCGCGGGGATGGGGTGGTTGAAACCTTGAAAGCCATTTCCAAGTTGATTATGATCGAAGTCAAAAATAAAATCGGTTAAGTGCCCCGTTTTACCTGTGATTGGATTTTCAAAATATTGGTTGTTCTTTGTGACGGCAAGGTGGTCTGTGGCTGCGCCGATCCGGCAGGGGAAAGACCGCTGGGTCATTTAAAAAAAAACAGTCTGGATGAAATCTGGCAAAGCCAAAAAGTTCGCCAGATCAGGGAAGAGTTGAACTCAGGTTTTTCCAATTTTTGCCTGGACTGCGGGTTGAAGAAACCTCTCCAAGACGGAGAACCGGTGCCGCAGCAGCCGGTCAATTTGGGAAATCTTCCCCGGATATTTTTTGAACCCACGATAGTCTGCAATTTAGACTGTTTCCAGGCCATTTGCGCTTCGAGAGCCGGTCTTGCCGCATGCCGGGAAAGGAAGTTTTTCCCCCAAGAAGATTTCCGCTCCCTGCTGGAGGGGATCGGCCCCGGGCTGATCCGCCTCGATTTTTTCAACTACGGCGAACCTTTCATTCACCCCCAGGCGCTGGATATGATCGAACACGTGAAAATAAAATATCCCCATATTTATTTATATACCAGCACCAACGGCCTGCTGCTCGATGAAAAAAAATTATCCCGGCTGGCGGAGTCGGGCATCGACGAGGTCACGTTTTCCGTAGATGGCGCCGACCAGCGCACTTATGGACGCTACCGTCAGGGCGGCGATTTTTCCAGGCTGCTGAAAAACATAGCGACCCTGGTTAAGGAGAAAAGACGCCTGGGGCGGGAAGTGCCATTTATCAACTGGCGTTATATCCTATTTAAATGGAACGATTCGCTCCTGCAGATGGCCAAGGCCCGGCGCCTGGCGAAAAAGATCGGTGTCGACCGTCTGACCTGGGAAATAACCGATCATCCGGCCGGAGCGGTTTCAAAAAAATACCAAATCGGCAGCAGGGCCTGGAAAAGGATATTTTACCAGATCTGGGATTCAAGCCAGATCGGTTCGGCGCTGAAAGGCAAACAATATACCGCAAAGATCAAAGTAGGAAAAAACTGCTTGGCTGTTCCACTCGGTCAAAAACTTGTCCTGGATGTGGTTGTAAAAAATTGCAGTGGCGTTCCCTGGATCACCCAGGCTTTTTCCGGGCGGCGCTGGGTCCGGCTGGGCGCCCAGCTTTATGATGCAGAAAAGAGATTGCTGGAATTGAATTTCGCCCGGGCTTTTCTGCCCCGTCCCTTGGCCGGGGGGGAGAGTGCTTTAGTAAAATTGGAGCTGCCTGCGTTCGGCAGCCGCGGCAAATATTGGCTCAAATTCGACATGGTCAGCGAGGGAGCCGATTGGTTCGAAAACGGCGGTTCTCCAGTCGTCTGGGTGCCATTCTCAGTTTCCGAAAAGTGATTTGACTATGGCGTAATGATCTGCGTCTCCTGGTGTCTTTTCCAGGTGGCGATCACCTGGGCCAGGCGTTTCACCCCTTCTTCGATCTCGGCCATGTTCGAATAGGAGAAATTCATGCGGAAGGAATTGCCGCCGCCGCCGTCCGGGTAAAAAGCCGAACCCACCACGTAGGCTACCTGCTTTTCTACAGCGGCAATGAACATTTCGCCGGCATCGATGTTTTCCGGAAGGGTGACCCATAAGAACAAGCCGCCCTGGGGGTGGGTCCACTTCAGCCCGGGAAGCTTGGGCATATACTTGGCCATTTTGTCCAGCATGAAATCCCTCTTTTCCTTGTAAGCCTTGCTGATGATGACGATCTGTTTTTCCAGCAAGCCGCGGCTCAGGTATTCGTAAAGGATGGACTGGTTGAACGGGGGGGAGCACAAATCGACCGACTGCTTGGCCGTTACCGCTTTCTGAATGAGTTCGTTGGGGCCGGCCATCCAGCCCAGCCGGAATCCGGGGAGGAGGATCTTGCTGAAGGTGAACAGGGAAAGAACCCGCTCGGAGTTCATACCGAACAGTGACGGTTCAGGTTTGCCTTCGAAGCGCAGCTGCCGGTAGGGCGAATCTTCGATGATGATCAGGTCGTATTTTTCAGCTATTTTAATGAGTTCCTTCCTCCTTTTCAGGCTCATGGTGATTCCTGAAGGATTCTGGAAATCGGGAATTTCGTAAATGAATTTCGGCTTGGTGCCCTTGGCGGCGAGCATGGTGATCTCCGCTTCCAGCAGTGCCGTCTGCGTGCCTTCCTGGTCCATTTCGATGCCCAGCATTTTTGCCCCGTAGGAGTGGAAGGCCTGGATGGCGCCGACATAGGTGGGACGGCTGGTCATGACCACATCGCCGGGATCAACAAATATTTTTCC
>JBAXOR010000056.1:0-6861 GCA_037133155.1 Chrysiogenales bacterium
GAGCTCCAGCGGGGCAGCATCTCGGGGATCAGGCCGATCCCGTCCATGACCTTTTTCTCGAAGCGGGTGACATTGACGTTCAGGGCGCTCTCCAGCGAATGCCAGGCCATGTCCAGGAAGCAGGAGGCCAGCATCTCGACCGTTTCGAAGCCCTGGTTGAACAGGCTGCTGTTCTTGAGTTTATCTACCAGGGCGGCCGGGATCACCTCGCCGGTCTGGTAGTGGCGGGCATAGAGCTTCAGCATCTCGGGTTCGAGCACCCAGTGCTCCATCATCTGCGAGGGAAGCTCCACCGAGTCCTGGGTGGAGAAGTTGGAGCGGTAGCGGCTCTCCCTGAACAGCCAGTTCAGGGCGTGGCCGAACTCGTGGAAGGAGGTCGAGACCTCGTCGATGCTGAGCAGCGAGGGCGTTCCGGCCGTCGGCTTGGTGAAGTTGCCGTTCAGCGTGGCGAAGGGGACGACGCGCTTGCCGTCCTGGTAGAAGGTGCCGCGGAGGGTGCCGGACCAGGCGCCGCCACGCTTGTTGTCGCGCGGGAAGAAGTCCATGTACAGGATGCCCAGCAGGGTGCCGTTGCCTTCGCGGACCTCGGCCACCCTGACATCGGGGTCGTAGACCGGGATGTCCTTGCGTTCGACGAATTTCAGCCCCCAGAGCTTCTCGGCCAGGATGAACATGCCTTGCTGGACGTTCTCCAGCTTGAAGTAAGGGCGCAGGACCGAGTCGTCAAGGTCGTACTTGGCCTTGCGCAGTTTTTCGGCATAGTACCACCAGTCCCAGGAGGCGAGCTTGAAGCCGCCGTTTTCCCCATCGATCAGCTTCTGCATCTCGGCCACTTCGGCCTTGGCCCGCTGCAGGGACGGCTGCCACAGGCGCAGCAGGAACTCGTTGACGGTCGCCGGCGTCTTGGCCATGCGCGGCTCGAGGTAGTAGTCGGCTGGGGTCTTGTAGCCCAGCAGGCGGTAGCGCTCCTCGCGCAGCACCAGCAGTTTCTGCAGGACAGCCTTGTTGTCCTTGTCGTTGTCGCGGTCGCCGCGCATGAAGAAGCAGGCGAACAGGGCCTGGCGCAGGTTGCGCTTCGGCGAGTACTGCAGGAAGGGGATCCAGCTGGTCTTCTGGGCGGTGAAGACCCATTTGCCCTCCAGGTTCTTGGCCTTGGCCGCTTCGGCCGCCTCGCTGACGACGCCGTCGGGGAGGCCGGCCAGGTCGTCCTTGTTGTCGATGACGATGAAGGACGAGTTGGTCTCGGCCAGCACGTTGTCGCCGAATTTCAGCGCCAGCAGCGCGTGCTCCTTGTTGATCTCGCGCAGGCGGGCCTTTTGTTCTTCATCGAGCAGCGCGCCGCTGCGCATGAAGCCGAGATACGTGTTCTCCAGCAGGTAGCGTTGCACCGCGTCGAGCTTCAGCATGGCGCGGCGGTCGTACACCGCCTTGACGCGGGCGAAGAGCTTGTCATTGAGGTTGATGTTGTCGTTGTGGGCCGACAGCAAGGGCGCCAGTTCGTTGGCCACATCCTGCATCGGCTGGCTGGTGGCTGCTTCCAGCAACGCGTAGAAAATGGAGCCCACATCGCCGAGCAGTTGGCCCGACATATCAAAGGCCACGATGGTGTTCTCGAAGGTCGGCGCCTTGGGATTGGCCACGATGGCGTCGATCTCGGCCTGTTGGCGCTTGATCCCTTCCTGGACCGCGGGCAGGTAATGGCCGAGCTGAATGCGGTCGAAGGGCGGGGTGTCGAAAGGCGTTCTGTAGGGGTTGAGCAGCGGATTGTCCCCGGCGGCCGCCAGGGGCAGGCACAGGACCGCCAGCAGTAAAGCCGGTACGAACTTGTAAAAAACGGTTTTTTTATGCAAGGTAAAATCCTCCTTTTTGGCTGTTAGTAACTTAAAGCAAATTAACTTGGTAAAAAAACAAGATAATTTGCTTTCTAAGTTACTTATCCTGCGCAGCAGGGTTGCCAATTCAATTATACGTGCAAACTTCGTATTTGGGTTAAAATTTGTTTTTTTTCATGCAGCTTGCAAAAAAAGCCGAAGTGGAGAATAATACAAAAATAAAAAACTTGAGGTGCTGAACCATGAAGGCAGTATTTTTAAAAGGATCGCCGGCAGCTGGACAGGATCCGCTCAGCAACCGGGCCGCGGCTGCAGTCATGGCGGCGCTGAAAGCCAGGAGCTGGCAAACAAAGGCATTCGCCCTGGCCGGCATGGACATCAAGCCCTGCCGCGGCTGTTTCTCCTGCTGGGTCAAAACCCCGGGGGTTTGCGTGATCAGGGATGACGGCCAGGAGCCGATCCTGCGCGCTTGGGCCGAAGCGGACTTTATCGCCTTTCTGACGCCCATCACCTTTGGCGGCTACGCCCCGGAATTAAAAAAAGCCATGGACAGGATCATCCCCATATTGCTGCCTTTTTTCATCAAGATCCACGGTGAAACCCATCACCCGCAGCGCTACCCGCAGCAACGCCGCCTGTTGGCCGTGGGCACGCAAAAACAGGAGGACGCCGACAGTGAAAGCATTTTCCGCCGCCTGGTCCAGCGCAATGCCTTGAACATGGGCGCTATCAAAGCCACGACGCTGGTATTCGTCGAAGACATATCCCTGGCGGACATCGAAAAAAAACTCACGGCAGAACCGCTTTTCAATGAGGTGGCAAAATGAACGACAGAAAAGCGCTACTCCTGATCGGCAGCCCGCGCGGCATGGCCAGCGTATCCCACTCTTTGGGCAACCACCTGTTGTCCCTGATCGAGGAGCGCGGCATGGCGCTAAAAAAACTGCTGGTCTACCCGGCTATGGCCGACGAGAAAAAAATGATGGAGCTGCTGGCTGCCGTTGATTCCTGCACTCTGCTCATCCTGGCCTTCCCGCTCTACGTTGACCATCTCCCCGCCCCGGTCATCGACCTGCTGCGGCGGATCAGCGAACGCCGCCAGGGGCATCAAGTTGCGTTGCCCCAGGCTTTTGTTGCCATCGTCAATTGCGGCTTCCCCGAAACCGTCCACTGCCGCCTGGCCGGAGAAATCATGCGCATCTTCGCAAAAACGGCCGGCTTCCGTTTCCTGGGTTGCCTGGCCCTGGGCATGGGCGGCGCCATCGGCAACCGCGAACTAGCCAACGCCGGCGCTATGGTCCGCCACCAGGTTAAAGCCCTGGCCCAAGCTGCCGCTTATCTGGCTAAGGGTGAAGCGATCCCGGCCGCGGTCAGCGAACTCATGGGCAAAGCCATGATGCCGCGCTGGTTCTACAACCTTGTCGCCGATTGGGGCTGGAAGCGCGCCGCAAAAAAGAACGGGGCCTCCGGCCAGCTGAACGATACTCCTTACGCCGGGGACTGAGAAGGCCCTACAGCCCCGGGCCGCTTACCTGTACCCCCAGGGTGCGTGTCTCTGCTCCCAGCCCCAGCCGTTCCAGGTTGAAGGCCGGCCGCACCCGGAATTCCAGGAAGCCTTCGCTGTGCTCATGATCTTCGATCTGCAAAGGATATTGGCCGTTATTGCGAAAAATCGCGCTTTTAAAAAATCTCCCTTGCCAATAAATATCCACGGTTTGTTTTTTGTCAGGCAAGCGGGAAAGCGGAGCCCCGCAAACGAGATTGTATGCTGCGCTGCGACCATTGCGGTCGAGATAGATGTATACACCGGCCTTTGCCCCGGTCCAGCGAAACGGTCGGCCGCTGTCGGTTTCCTGATATGAAAAACCATAATCATAGGGAGTCGAAGTATCCCGCGCCCAATTTTTTGGGTGCAGAGAATTGAAACTGAACAGGTTGGCTATCACAAAAACAGCCAACACCGCCAAAGCAGGCCAACTATTTTTTTTCTTGGCGCGGTCAGTTTCGCTTTCCTGGTAACCGAGGCTGGCGACCAGCCAGAAAGCCAGGATCGCCTCGGGTGCCCAAAGGTAATTGCCCAGAAACAGAATCAGTAAAACCAGCCCCAGCAACCACCGGTCTTGGGTCGGCCGCTGCCGGATGAGTTGCCAGCAGAATATCAAAAAAACCGCTAACCCCAGCAATCCGCTGGAAACAGCAATAAATAAATATTGGCTGGCAGGGAGATCATGCCAGATTTTTTGGTTGAAAAAATTGTAGCGGGTCCAGAAAAGGAAATTACCCACCCCGATTCCAGTCAAAGGATATTGTTTGCAAGCACTGAAGGAATAGGCCCAGAGCAGTTGGCGGTAGGCGCTAAACCCTTCAAGATCCTTGGCGTCCACCTTTTTTTCCAGCAAAACCTTTTCCAAAAAATTAATGCTGTATTTAATGCGCTCAATAGCAACGAAATCTCCCTGTTTCATATACAAACTGCGAAAAAGGAACATCGCCACCAGAAAAGAAAACAGTATTATTCCCCATTTACGATTCTTTTTCTCAAAGAAAAAAAATAAAACACACACCGCAACGACAACCAAGAAGCCAATTCTTGTTTTAGAAGTGAGTAAGCCAATGAAAGAAACAATAAAAAACATAACACCCAATACTCTCTCCTGATAGCGGTAGTAAAGATACCAAGAAAGAAGAAAGGCAATAGCGGTCAAGAATCCATAAAAAGTAGAATCGGAAGCCAGACCGTGGCCCAGGCCGGGAATGAGTTTCTTGAGGTTAAAACTCTGCCAAAGCGCCACCAGGATGGAAAGTGAATGACCGCCAAGAAAACCCAATATGATCGCCCGCTTTTCATTATTTCTCCGCAGATAGAGGAAAAAGAGAACCGATATGACATACAGCGCTATCTCCAATATCGGAAAGATTACGGAAAACGAAATCCGTGTATTGCAGGGATCAACTTGAGTATCTGAAAAAAAGGCTAACCCTGGAATGGTCAGGTTTGACCATCTGCAGAAAACAAAAATACAGGAGAGCAGCAGCAGCAAAAGGAAAATCAAATAAGATCGAGGTATTGTCGAAAGTAGGTCCAACGCTTTTTTTTTGGAAAGAAACCATTCCCCGGCATAAATCCCGGCAAGTAAAATCAACGGCAGCAGCAAGTAATTAAAAGGCAATCCATGGTTGTCCAAGCCAGCTACTGCCGAAAGCACCGGAAATAAAAAGGCAAAAGCTGTCAGAAAATGCTTTGACAGGATGGTCCTGAGCACCAAGCCAAGTAGAAAGCAAGCCATTGGCAATAAAATGATTCCCAGATGAAGGAAAAGAATAAAAAGCAAGATGAGGCTGAGAACCAGAAGCGGAAGATAGACCACTGCCTGACTTATTTTAAGTGTGGTCATGAATTTATTTTTCTGGAACATGAGTCGATAAAAAAGGAATTACTTTTTTTCTGAAGTGGAAAATAGCTAAAATATCATGAGTAATCCGTTTTCTGCAGTTGTTAGCCATTGGAAATTTTGTCAAGAAAAATTATACTTTGAACTGTTTTAATCAGAATTTGTAGGTCCAGAAAGAAATTAAAATGAACGAGATAATATAGATCATACTCGAGTTTTTCTTTTGAATCCTGTAAGGAAGCCGCATAGGGATAATTGATCTGCGCCCAGCCTGTCATTCCTGGTTTGCCCAAAAGTCGCAGGTTATAATAGGATATACTTGTACTGAGCTTCTCACTAAACCATGGCCTTTCAGGCCGCGGACCAACGAGGCTCATTTCTCCTTTGATCACGTTCCAAAGCTGGGGAAGTTCATCCAGATGGAATCTTCTTAAATTCCTGCCAATAGCCGTGACACGCTGGTCATTCTCTCTCGCCCATAACGGTTCATCGCCCTCCGCTTTCTCAATCATGGATCTGAATTTATGAATAAAGAACCGCGTTTCATTCTTTCCGATGCGCTCTTGAGAATAAAAAATTGGCCCTTTTGAGGTAATCTTAATCAACAGGGCGATGAGCGGCCACAACGGCAGCGACAGTAAAAAGACCAACAACCCAAGAAACAAATCCATAAAACGCTTGATTCTTACCTTTATTGGGGAATTCAATGCATAAAACGCCCTGGATTTCAGGAACCAATTTTCATCCTGGATATGATTTATCGGGATAATCTTTTTGAGTCGCTGGTAGATGTCTGGGAGGTCCAGGATTTCTATACCTCTGCTCTCGGCAATTAGGAGATTATTGATTAGCTCAGAGGACAACGGCTGAGTCGTCGCCAGGACGAGCAGATCAATGTGATAATGGGTAATGAACAGCAGCAGATCCTGGATCGGCCCGATTTCCGCGTACGGAGCCGATGATTGATCCTGACCAGGCTGAGCGGATGCTTGTTTCAGAAAACCGACGACACGGAATTCTTCCGGGTTCGATTCAAGAACGGCACCAGCCTCAGCCAGGGACTGGCCCACGCCAATGACCAGGGCTTGTCTGGGTTTAATAAGATATCTCAAGGAGCGGTCGCAGCAAGCCCTCCAGGCAATAGCGAAAATAAAGATAATACAGCTTGCCAGAAACAGCAGTCCTCTGCCAATGGGGAACAGAAAAAAAATATATTTAAAAAGGAATGCCCCCAGTGAGCCGCCGACTATGGCGAACAGCATTTTCGTAAGAAAAGACAATGAAAAATATCGGCTGGCAGGCGTATAAAGGTCAAAAAAATAAAAAACGGATAAATAAACCAGGGGCAACATCGCCAGGAAAGTCAACGGGAACTTGTCGCCGAAACTCCTGGTCTCACCAAAACGGATCAGATGGGCGAGCCAATAAGACATGAGAACAAAAATCAAATCTCCAAAACCAATAAGCACCGGCCGCAATTTTTCTTTCGTTACAAACCCGATCATTTCGTTCCTTTTGCTGCCGGCATCAGCTGCCGTTTATTATTGGCGATCTCACTCATGCAGCAAGAGAAAAAGATCGCATTGGTGAGTAGGCCGGGGAGTTTCACCGCAGCCTCTCTTTAAACCGTACGTGAA
>JBAXOR010000057.1:0-6856 GCA_037133155.1 Chrysiogenales bacterium
CCGCTGAGTTCACCAAGCCCACTGCCGCTGATGCCATCCAGCAAAGCCGCCTGCTCCTGGATTCGTGACGAGGCCGCGAGTACCAGGAACTCAGCCAAACAGTGTTGGCCGGCTGCAATAGCGTCCTGCTCTTGGTTACAGATGCCGCCAGCGCCCGCTACTGGCAAACATTTCGGCCGAACCTGGACATCTACAATTCGGAAACCCGGCCGGCGGCCAGGGAAAATATCTGGATGCAATACCAGCAAGGAAAATGCGGCATAGTTTGTGGTGGCCTTTCAGCAGTTCTACTGCCGCTGCCCAACCTTGGGCTGCTGATCGTCGACCGGGCGACTTCGCCCCTTTATCAGCGCACTTTCCGTTCACCGTACAAAACCGATCACTTGGCCCGGATCCGGGCTCAAGCCTGCCGCATTCCCCTGCTGCAGGGCGCGGCAGCCCATTCCTGCGCCACTTACCAGCAGCGTGAGAATCTCGCTATTACCGACCGGCGCCATGACCGTGGATTTTCTTTCCAGGTTCATATGTTAAAAAGTAAAGACCGTGGAATACCCGATGACCTCATCCAGTTGATCAATCAGAATTTTTTGCGAAAAAAGAAAACCCTGATTTTGGTCAACAAGATCCAGCCGGCGCGAAACCTGTTTTGCGCCAAGTGCGGAAAAATCACGGCCTGTCCAAGTTGCGGTGGCATCCTGCAAGTAGATGAACCGCAACAGGTTGCCTGTCGCCGCTGCAGTTTCCGGCATGAAAACCTGGTGGCCTGCCCGCGCTGCCAAAAAAATCTCGCCCTGCTCCATGACATCAGCCTGGACTCTCTGGCCCGAACCATTGAACGCAGCATCAGTGAAAAAGCCGTTTTCACCCCTAGCGCGTCCAACCTGAAAGATATGGAACAGACTTCGCCAGTCGTTAAGGCCAGCTCTATCGTCATAGCTACCCCGGCCGCCCTTAATCCGTTTTTTAAAGAGATGTTCGCCGTTGTCATCTATATCAAGCCCGAGTCATTTTTCGGCATGGACGAATTCAATTCGGCGGAAATGATCTATACCACCGCCGCAGAAATCATGGAAACTCTGGTCCAAGGAGGCGATTTGCACGTCTTCTCGGTTTTTCATTTTCATTACGCGCTGCAGTTTATCCTGGACGAGGATAAATTTTTTGAACGGGAACTTAAATACAGGCAATGGTTTTTGCTGCCGCCTTTTGGCAATGTATACCAGTTGGAGATAAGAAGCGGCACATTGCGCGCGCTGGCAGATATTATGCGTGACCTGTATGATAAATACAAAATCGACTTGCAGATCAGGAAGATTTACTTGGTTTCACGCCAGCCGTTGCGGGGGACTTATCGCGGCATTCTGGAATTGCACGCCCCAGCAGAAAAAATCATCGCAGCCGGTTTGCAGCAAATAAAAAAAAGCTCCCTCAGCCTGCTGGCCGGGTAAAACAAGTGGAACTTATAAATTCACCAGCCGTATAAAACAATAACGAAAAAATAATGCCAAGGAGATATCATGAATGAACAGGCATTGGTACTGAAAGATCTGGTCAAGGATTTCGACGGTAAAAGGGCCGTAGACCGGATTTCCTTCACGGCCAGAAAAGGAGAAATCCTGGGACTGCTGGGCCCCAATGGCGCCGGAAAAACCACAACCATCCGCATGATCATGAATATCATCGCCCCAGACCAGGGAACCATAGAAATCCTTGGCCGGCCATTTTCGGAAAAAATGAAAAACAATATCGGCTACCTGCCGGAAGAAAGGGGCCTTTACCGCAAAATGAAGATCATGGACGTTCTGATATTTCTGGGCGAATTAAAGGGTTTACAAGCGGATACGATCCGTGAACGCAGCCGCCGGCTGTTACAGCAATTTGATCTAAATAGCTACGAGCAGAAAAAAGTCGAAGAACTTTCCAAAGGCATGGCCCAGAAATTGCAGATTATCGTTACCATCCTGCATGAACCGGAGCTGCTGATCCTTGACGAACCTTTTTCAGGCCTCGATCCGCTCAACATCGAACTGGTCACCCGCATCCTGCTGGAAAAGAAAAAAGAAGGGGTTTCCATCATCCTTTCCACCCACCTGATGGAATACGCCGAAAAAATCGTCGATTCGCTGGTTATGATCAATCAGGGACGCAAGGTGTTGGACGGGAAACTCACCGAAATCAAGGCCCAGTACGGCAAAAAATTCATCCGCATCGAATACGAAGGCAACAGCGCCTTCATGTCGGGCCTGGATTACGTCAAGGGCTGGAAAGACCATGGCCGGGAAATGGAAATCGAACTCATTGACCTGGCCGATAAAAACCGTCTGCTCAAGGAATTAAGCGCTCGCGTCTCGCTCAACGCCTTTCAACTGACCGAACCCTCTTTACAGCATATTTTCATCCGCAAAGTCAACGAAGGAGTACCGGCATGAAACTCATTGCCGTCATTAAAAAGGAATACCGGGAAATCGTCAAAAAGAAATCGTTCATCATCTCCACCATCCTGACCCCGCTGATCATGGCCGCCTTCATGTTCCTGCCGGTCATGCTGATGAAAATGAGCAAGGGCGAAAAAACCATCCAGGTGGCCGATTATTCTGGCTTCATCTACGAAAAAATGATGCAGAACGAAAAAACGCAATCCAGCGAAAATAAAATTCCCGGCAAGCAAAAAGGCGATTTTAACCGCGATTACTTTGACAAAAATACCCGGGCCGAAGGCAGCAAGTTGAAATTCAATAAAATCGCCACTGCCGGTCTTGCGGCCGAAGAACTGCTCAAGCTGAATATCCAGGCCATCCGCGCCAAGAAAATCGACGGTTTTCTTTTGATCCCAACAACCATCAAAAAGGACAGGAAATTATTTTACTATTCGGGGAATATCTCGGATTTTGAAACCAACAGGTATATCCAGGCCGCCATCCGTACCGTCGTTTCCCGGCAAATCCTGATCGAAAAACAGATCAATCCCGAAATCGTCAACGAAGCCACCCGCGACATTGAATTTGAAACCATCAAGGTGAAAAAGGAAGGCACAGCCAAATCCAGCGCCGGCATCGAGTACATGATGTCCCTGTTCATGCTGGCCATCCTGTTTTCAATCCTGATGGGCTACGGGCAGCTGATCATGCGCGGCGTACTGGAGGAAAAAAACAGCCGCATCATTGAAATTTTGATTTCGTCAACCGATACCCAGCATATTTTTTACGGCAAGATCATCGGCATCGGCCTGGCCGGCCTGACCCAGGTAGCCATCTGGTTTTTGTTCGGCATGGCCCTGGTGGGAAAGTTTTCCATGGGCCTGGACAGCGGCATCCTGAATTTTTTGACCCTGGAGATCGGCATGTATTTCATCATTTTTTTCCTGCTGGGGTTTTTCATGTATGCCATCCTCTTTTCCATTGTCGGGGCCGCGGTCAACACCGACCAGGAAGCCCAGCAATTTGCCGCTCCCATTTCCTACCTGCTGATCATTCCCTTCGTCATGGGCATCATGGTCACCCAGAGCCCCAATTCTTCAGTGGCGGTGATCTCCTCATTCATTCCCCTTTTCACCCCCACCCTGATGTTTATGCGCATCACCGTTTCGCCGCCGCCCCTGCTGCAGATTCTGTCAGCCATTTTCATGAGCCTGGTTTTTATATCTTTCTTGGCCTGGTTGGGAGCCAAAATCTTCCGGGTCGGCATACTGATGTACGGCAAAAAACCGTCACTGGGAGAGATCCTGCGCTGGATCAGATACAAATAATAATTTGGGGAGATGTACTTTTTACTCGATTGTCTTATAGGAAAGGGCCTCTTTTAAATCGAAGAAATCACTGCCCCGCGGCACGTTACGCACCCTGGTAAGCAGGGTCTGTGGGTCGACCAGCTCCTGGAAAGGCACGGCAACGATCTGGAAATTATCCGAAACCGAGACCATGGAGCTGAACTGCCGGTTTTTGTACAGTTTATAAGCACCGTAACCGAGCATGCTGGCCAATACCACGTCAAAACTGATGGGCAAGGCGTTGCGGGTTTCATAGCCGACCTGTTTGTAAATGATTTTTTTCTTGCGCCCACTCCTAGCCTGGTATGCCTTTTCGGCGGCGTCACGGATGACCCGCCCCATCTCGGCGGCCCCAAGAATCACATTGCCGTGACGATCTGTTTCGGTCGGCCGGTATTTATCGGGCAATCTGTCGGCCAGACCTTCGGCCACGCAGATCACCCCGTAGTATTTGTCATTTTTCTCGCGCAACAGGATGGTGTCAACGATCTTTTCAGCCAGTTTCTCGATGTCCAAAACTTCTTCCTCAATATCTTCGTTGGAAATCATCATGATCGCTTCGCCCGCGATGCCGGCGGCATAGGTCAGCCAGCCGGCTTTACGGCCCATCATTTCCACAATAAAATAGGAGCTGGTGCTTTCGGAATCAGCTTTCAGATTAAGCAGGGCTTCCTGACCGGCCTGGACGCTGCTCCAATAGCCGAAAGTCCAGGCAATGCCGAAATAGTCATTGTCAATGGTTTTTGGGATGTGGATCACCGGCAGACCAAGCAAGCTGAGTAAATTGGCGGTTTTCAGTGTATCATCGCCGCCAATGGTGATCAAACAGCCGATGTCCAGGCTATCCAAGGCTTGGAGTATATTGTGCAGTTTCCGGTTTTTTTCCGGGTCCTGCAGATCTTCAGGGGACTTGATGAGCCGCCCCGGATTGGCCCGCGAGGTTTTTAAAAACACACCGCGCCGGTTGCGGATGGCGGAAATGTTGGAATCCAGAGCCTGGTAATGGACATTGGGCGCCAGGCAATAACGGTTTTTATGGTCGTAGTTTTCCAGGAATTCAAAGCCAAAAAAGAAACCGATGATGGGCACCTTGGCATTAATAAAATTCAGGGCTACCGAAGAGATGACGGCGTTGGCCGATGGCGCCGGCCCGCCGGAAAACAGGATGGCCACTTTTTTGTGATTTTTAAAGTCAAGCATAGGATTGATAGTAGCGAATTTCCCCGAGTCTGTCAAGGGCTAAAAGTATAAAAGGTGTAAGACAAATTTATGATTTCCCAAGATATTGGATAAATCTTATGTTTTTGAATCTACTCAACAAACTCACCCCCGCTCCCCCTCTCTTTTTATGAAGAGAGGGGGTGAAGAAGACCTCCTACTCCCCTTCTCTTGGCAAGAGCGGGAAAGAAGCGTGCTCCCCTCTCTTTTTGAAAGAGAGGGGCTGGGGGTGAGTTTTTTTTGAAACTCAGGCGGCGGAGAGCCGCAATATTTCTATCAGCATAGCCAGGGCTTTTTCCATATCCGCGATATGGATGTGTTCTGTGGTGGAGTGTTCGTCCCGGGCCCCGATGCCGACAACCGCCATTTCAATGCCCATGTTGTTGTATATGGAAGCGTCGGTGAAGCCGGTGATAAACGTGGTTTTGGCCTTGATACCGACAGTCGCCAGTGCTTTCTGCGCCATTTTCACGGTCCAGGCATCAGGGGCAATCTGTACCGCTTTGCACAGATTATTGGTTTTGATTTCGACCTGGGCGCCGACCGCTGCCACTTCCCGACGGATGATACTCTCCATTTCAGCAGCCAGGGCCTGGGCTTTGTCATGCTGCAGACTGCGGCACTCGGCCAGGAAATTAGCCGCGTCGGGAACCCCGTTGCGGATCATGCCGCCCTTGATCACGCCCACGTTGGCCGTGGTTTCATTGTCAAGACGCCCCAGGCGCAGGGCAACAATAGCCTTGGCCGCGGCCAGGATGGCGTTGATGCCTTTTTCCGGCTCCATGCCTGCGTGAGCCGAGCGCCCCTTGATATCAACGTCAATAGCGAAATAGGAAGGTCCGCCGATGACGATGGTATCGAGGGTATCATTGTCCAGCAAAAAACCGCGCTTGGCGTTAAGAAATTTAAAATCCAGGTTCTTGACGCCCAGCAAGCCCACTTCTTCCTGGCGGCTGATGGCTACTTCTACCGGTGGCCTGACCTCGGCTATGCGCAGCGCTTCAAGCATTTCGGCAATGCCGGCTTTGTCGTCAGCGCCCAGGATGGTGTCGCCTGAGGAGCGGATCACACCGTTTTCAATTTCGGGCTTGATGCCTTTCCCGGGCAAGACCGTGTCGGCGTGGCAGGAAAGGAGGATCGCTTCTATGCCGGCGCTGTTTTTGGCCGGAAACTTGGCCAGCAGGTTGCCGTAAGTATCCTTGCGGGCATCGGCGCCCATTTTTTTAAATTCCACCAGGAGATAATCTATGAATTGGGCCTCGTTGCCCGATTCGCTGTCGATTTCTACCATTTCCATAAACTGTTTGATCATCCTTTCCGCCATTTTTTCACCTCGCCGTTGATTTTAAAATCAATTGTATAGAACCCTGCTGTTTTTGTAAATAACATGTTTTTGGTGTATAAAAAGATCATGAAAGATTTCAACGATGATCAGCACTGTTTTGTCTGCGGTAAAGAGAACCTGGCCGGACTCAAAATAGAATTTCATGAAAATCTGCAGAAGGAGGAAGTCGAAGCCAAAGTTGTATTTCCACCTCATCTGCAGGGTTGGCAGGATACGGTGCATGGCGGTTTACTGGCCACGGTTCTGGACGAAATCATGATCAAGGCCGCGGCCGCGGCAAACATCAAGTGCGTCACCGCCGAAATAACCGTCAAATATAAAAAACCGGCCTTTACCGGAAAGAGCTACCAGGCGTATGGCAAAATGCTGGAGGCGCGCGGCAGAATTGTCACGGCTGAAAGCCATATATGCGACACCGCTGGGCAAATCTATGCTAAGGCTACAGGAAAATTGTTTAAAATTTAGGCATCATGCACCCTTGCCGACCTAAAAATCACCCTTGCCGCCCTTAATAATTATGCCCTATT
>JBAXOR010000058.1:0-6840 GCA_037133155.1 Chrysiogenales bacterium
ATGCCGCTGAAAAAGGAAGAGGCCACGGTTGTTGGCCAGAAGTAAAAACGGAGGTTGTCCATGAAAAGAATGATGCTTTTTGTTTTGCTGCTTATACTCGTTTCACTTCCGGGTCTGTCCCAGGATGACTTGCAGAAAGTGCTGGCCAACGCCGGCAGCGCCAAGGATTTCCCCAACGCTCCGTATCTTGTCGCGTTCGACCGCACCGCGGTGCGCGTCGAGGAATCGGGCCTCAGCCATATTGATAAGGAAATGTTTTACAAGGTTTTAAACGCCGAGGGCGCCAAGACCCTGCAGTCGCTGACCTTCGGCTACGATCCTTTGTCAGCTTATGTCGAAGTCAGGGAAATGAAAATCGTCCGGCCTGCCGGCCAGGTCGAAATTGTCCCCCTGACCGCGGTTAGGGATTATCCGGCCCCGGCCCGGGCCATTTACTGGGGGGCGCGGGAGATCATCATCCCGGCCGGCCGGTTGGAACCCGGCGACGGCATCTGGGTAAAAACCTATCAGAAGGGGTTCACCTACGCCCTGCTCGGTGCGGACGCACCGGCCGACGCGCCAGCCGGCGCACGGGCTGACGCCCAGACGGACGACCGCTATATTCCGCCCATGAAGGGCCATTTCTATGACATCGTGCCTTTCTACTCCAGCTTCCCGGTCAAGGTGAAAAGCTACCGCGTGACCATGCCGACAACAAAAAAAGTGCAGTTCGAGATGTACAACGGCCAGGCCCGGCACTATGTCCACCTGCTGGGTGACCAGACCGAATATTTCTGGGAGGTGCAGGATATCCTGCCGTTCAAAGGCGAGGCCGACATGGTCGACTTTTCCGATGTCGCGCCCAAGTTGCTCCTTTCCACCTCCCCGGACTGGCAGGCCAAGTCGCTGTGGTTCTACAAAGTGAACGAGGATTACGGCTCTTTCGAGTTCGACGACGAGATCAAGGCCAAGGTAAACGAGATCATCCGCGGCGCCAAGACCGATTGGGAGAAAATTTCGCGCCTGACCCACTGGGTGGCCGAGGAGATCCGCTACTCAGGCATCTCAATGGGTCCGGGCGAAGGCTTTACCCTGCACAAGGGAACCATGAACTTCCGCGACCGCTGCGGCGTGTGCAAAGACAAGGCGGGTATGCTGATCACCATGCTGCGCGCCGCCGGCTTCGTTTCCTATCCGGCCATGACCATGGCCGGTTCGCGCATCGACCGCATCCCGGCCGACCAGTTCAACCACAGCGTCACCCTGGTCAAGGTTGACGGCAAGTACCATCTCCTCGACCCCACATGGGTGCCCGGCGTGCGCGAGCTTTGGTCCTCGGCCGAGCAGCAGCAGGAATACCTGATGGGCATCCCCGAAGGAGCCGATCTGATGACCACGCCGCTGAGCCCGCCCGAAAAACACTTCATCCGTTATCGTCTCAATTCGGTCATCAAGGACGATGGAACCTTAAGCGGAAGTGTAGAAGTGACGGCCGAAGGCCAATCCGATTCCGGCCTGCGCCGCGTCTTCACCCGCTATCCGATGGGCCAATGGCCGGCCGAACTGCAAAAGGAATTTTTCCGCCTGCATCCCGATGCTCACATTACCAACCTTGAATTTCCTGATCCAAATGACATTTCCAAGCCCATGCGCATCGCCTTCCAGATACAGATCCCCGGTTACTTGAAAAAAGGGGAATCATCCGTCCATGTCAGGCCGCTGACGGCTTTTTTGCCATTCCAGGGCGTCCTGGCTTTCCTGCGTCTGGACATGACCTTGACCGAGAGGAAATATCCTTTCCGCTTGCGCAGTTCCCAGCAAGTGGAGATAAGTGAAAACATGAAAATCCAGGGTTTGGGTCAGCACCTCTCCCTGCCGTCTTTGCAGAAGGTCAGCGGCAGCGGCGCCGATTTTGAGGGGAAACTCAGCAGTCGAGGAGGCATCCTGAATTTGCGGGCCAAGCTGATCCTGAAAAAAAGGATCAACCAGCCTGAGGATTGGGATAGTGTGCGCCGCAGCGTTTTGGAATTCAAGAAGATCATGGAAACGCCGTTGCTGTTTTCCCGCGGAGGTGCCAAATGAAACGCTTTTTTGTATTTTTTATTATCCTTTTATCTGCTGCCGCGTTATTAATTTCTTTGCCTGCAACCGATGCCCGTTTTCTCAACCTTGAAATCACCTATCATTTGCAAAGCGATGGATCCTGGGATATGGAATACCGGCATCAGGTCCGCCTTGACACGTATTATGCTGTCAACCGCGCCCTGGGCGAGACTTTCATTGTAACCAATCCAGATTTCCAGAAGTTGGAGATCCTGAAAGCAGAGACCACCATGGTTGACGGCCGAAAAGTGGCCGTTCCGGCCAATGCCTTTAACGAGGTCTTGCCCTTCGCTGCCCACGGTTTCGCTGATTTCGCCCGCCTGCGGGAAATGGTGGTCACCCATACCGGACTGGAGCGGGGAGCTCTCGTGGATCTGCACTACCGCATCCATACCAAGGCCGGTTTCCTCCCTGTCTTCTCGGGCCGCGAGCTGTTGAACCGGGATTTTCCGATCGACCAATTCAAGTTGACTGTCGCGGTGCCTGCCGGCCAGGAGTTGCGCTACCGGGTCTTCGGCTCCAAAGCCGAAGCAGAAATTTCCGGTACGGAAACGGAAAAGCGCTACGCCTTTGCGCTGGCTGCTGTGAAAGCCGCTGCCCATGAACCGCTGGCGTCCGGCCAGGCGGCTGCGTTCGTTGTTTTTTCCAACGCTGCGGATTGGGGGCAAGCCCTGGCCATGGCCGGCGATTCTTCGCTACTCCCGACTGCCCTGGTGGATAAGGTCGAAAGATTAAAGGCTCAAAATCCATCTTGGCCAGATCTGCTGGCCGCCGTGCAGAAGATTGCTGCTGCCGAGGTACAGAATTGCAACCTGGGACCTGAAACGGTCGGTTGGCAGACCCGCCGGCTCGAGCTCGTAGTGCAAAGCAACTTTGGGACAAAATTGGAAAAGGCCCTGATGCTGCAAAGCATTATGCAAAAAGCCGGGTTCGAATCCGAATTGCTGGCTGTTGCCGTTGGCGCCGATTTTGCTCCTGATGTGCCCACTTCGCTGCAGATCGGAGAATACTGGCTCAAAGTTGTCGATAAAGACGGAGTTGCTTATCTCGATCCCTGCCATGAGCAGCACGAATTTTCCCCGTACCGCTGCCAGGGTTTTACTTCGTTCAACTTGAAACGTAAACTGCTGGAAACCTTGCCGGTTTCAGATTGGGAACAGAATGGCGTCGAAATATCCGGGACGGTCTCACTGGAGCCAGCCGGTGTTTCAGGCAACCTCACGGTGGCTGTCCGCGGTATTTTCAACCGCTATACTGAAGCTGCCGAGAACAACACCAAATTCGTCGAGGGGCTGCTGAAGAAAATATTCCCGGTCGAGAAGGCGGAAATCAAAAAGCTGCTTTTGCTGTCGAGGCACGAATTCCGGGCCGAGGTGACTTTCAGTGGTAAGTGGCTCAAGGATATTGGCGCCGGCTTTTTCAGCCTGGACGCCTGTCGCCTGCCCGGATTGCCCGAAAACATTATCCAGTTGAGCACGCGAGAAACTCCTCTGCTGCTGGATGCTCCCTTTAAAATATCCCTGGACCTCGATCTGCAGCCAACGGCCGGCTTGAGCCTGGATTACTCTGCTGTGAATGTGAATCTGGCGAACGAGGTTGGATATTTTTCCCGCAGCCATAACCTTGAAAAAAACGGCCATATCCGTTTTTCCGAAACCTGCGGCATCTTGAATACTCCAGTGAGGGCGGAGTTTTATCCGCGCCTGCGCGAACTGCTCAAAGCCTATTTCATTCCCGATTTCTGGCTGGTATTAAAAAAAGGCAAATAATTTTTATTTTTCTGGGAGCGTTTTTCGAAAAACATTGGGATCAACTTAAGGTTTTTCCTCCTGAAGGGCTATTGACATTTCAGCTAATTATCCTCAAAATGCAAGCATATTAGTAATGGACTGAAGTGAGGTGCTGCAAATGAAACACAAGCCGGCTTGCGAGTGGTTGGAACAAGCGGAATATGACTTAAAAATGGCGACCGTGCTTTTTAAAAACAAGAGTTATATCTATACGATATTTATGAGCCATTTGGCTGTAGAAAAAGCTTTAAAGGGGCTGTATGCCAAAAGATTAAAACAAAATCCTCCTAAAACCCATGACCTGGTATACCTGATTCGGCAAATAGAGTTGGAAGTAGAACCGCAACAACAGGAGTTTTTGCAGTTGCTGGGAACACTTAGTGTCCCGACAAGGTATCCGGAAACACTAAAAAAATTGTTAGCCGAGTATAAAAAAGAAGAAACACAGGAAGTGCTTCTGCAAACGAAAGGACTTGTCAAATGGCTGAAAACACAATAACCAAAGCACGCAAGATATTGCGCGAACTTTTAGATAAAAAAAATATTTGTGCGGACAAGATCATTTTTTTTGGTTCGCAAATCAAGGGGACCGCTGGCCGGGAAAGTGACGTGGATATCCTGGTTGTATCAAAAAAATTCCGGAGAAAAGGAATATTTGAAAAAGCCAGGTTGACCAGCGGCATTCAGTGGGAGCTGGTAAATAGGCTCAACCTGCCGGTAGATTTGCTATATTATTCGGACCAGGAGTGGGAAAAGGGAGAATCTTTGATCATATGCCAGGTCAAGGATGGTCTTATTTTTGATATGCATTAGAACCTTAAAACAAACGATCTGCGTTTTTTGTATAGATAATTTATTTCTAAAGGTTTTTATCCCCGCTATGTTGGGTTAGAAGGAATGCAGCCGCCACTGCCTGGAATGACAAAACAAATACCGGAAAACTTTTCTAACGCATCCTGAATTATTTTGCAAGTAAAAAATAAAAGAGAAAATGTTGCAACAATATACCATTTGTGGTATATTATTGCTATGAAATGGGGTCAATTGCTGAAAATGGTCGGTCATGAACCGCTTTTCCATTCCAGTCTGCTACGGTCCGGTCCGATAAGCACGGCAGAATTGGGGAAGCAGCTTTCACGGTGGATTAACGCAGGTTCGTTGATCCAGATCCGCCGCGGCTTGTATGCGTTTTCAGAAGAACGCGGGCAGGCTCGTCCCCATCCTTTTGCCTTGGCCAATCAAATGAAGAAAGGATCTTACGTCAGTCTCCAATCGGCCCTGGCTTACTATCACCTGATTCCTGAATATGTAGCCCAGGTTACCAGCATCACTACGGGGCGTCCGGAAACTGTTTCCAATCCTATGGGCGATTACATTTTCAAACATGTTAAAAAGGCGTTTTTTTTTGGATATACAACCATGGAGATGGTCATGGGCCAATCGGTCTTTATCGCCAGGCCCGAAAAAGCATTGCTTGATCTTGTTTATTTGACGGCAAAAACTGATTTGCCGAAATATTTTAGGGAATTGCGGCTGCAAAATACCGATATCTTGAAAGGGGATATCGCAAGGGAATTTGCCGACCGCAGCGGCAGCCCCAAGCTTCGACAGGCAGTGCCTCTCATTTTATCGCATCTGGAGGACCTGCAAGGAAAATGAAAGACCATATCAAACAGATCAATGCCGCGGCGGCAAATGAGCTCCAGGCCCGGAACATGACCAGGGACTATCTGCAGGCGCGTATCCTGCAGTTTCTTCAGGAGAGCGGGGCATTCGCCAGCTGGATTTTTCATGGCGGAACGGCGTTGAGGTTTTTGTACAATCTGCCGCGCTATTCCGAGGACCTGGATTTTTGTCTATCGCAACCTTCCGGGACTTTCGATCCGGCCAAAACAGTGGATCATGTCCAGCGGGCTTTTGCGGCGGAAAACTATCAGGTTGAGATCAAGACCTCCGGAAAAGCGGCCGTTAAAAGCGCCTGGCTGCGGTTCCCGGGTTTGTTGCATGAACTGGGATTATCCAGCCATCAAAACGAAATACTTGCGGTCAAGCTTGAAATCGATACCCATCCGCCTGGCGGCGGCAAAACCGCCACCACCATCATCCGCCGCCATGTGTTGCTGAACCTGTTTCATCATGACCAGTCATCATTACTGGCCGGGAAACTCCATGCCGTTTTGTCGCGGCCCTATACCAAGGGGCGAGACCTTTTTGACATATTCTGGTATTTATCCGATCCATCGTGGCCCGATCCCAATATCGAATTCCTGCAGCAGGCGCTCAAACAGTCAAAGTGGCCGGGACCTGCCGTTCATTTGTCAAATTGGGCGCAGGTGATCATTCAAAAAATTTCATCATTGGATTACCCGAATCAAGTATTGAATTTATTGAAATCACTCCTGAAGCGATTGATCTGGCAGATCGGTATATTTCCGAAAATGTGGTTGGACGAACCAGCAGAGATGATTGTATTCATATTGCTTTAGCAACCCTAAACAGGGCAAATGTTCTGGTAAGTTGGAATTTCAGACACATCGTTAATTATAGAAGGATTCGTGGATACAATGCAGTTAATTTAAAATTCGGATTTCCAATGCTTGAGATCCGCTCACCACAAGAAATGATCAATTATGAAAGCGAAAAATAAAAAGGAATTTGATGCCGTTGAATTTATGCGTCAAACAAGAGATAAAATAAGCCGGGAGATTGCTGATTTGGATTTTGAACAAATCAAAGAATATTTCGCTAAAAGAAGGCCGAAAACGAGAATCATGCCCAGTCGTTTATAGAGAAGACATCCGTTAGCAGACAATAGCCTGAGGTCAAGGTCTTTGAACCCCTTTCTTTTCCAGATGACAGAAAAAGTTTATTACGAATGTACTGATTGCGGAGCAGCGTACGGTAGTGATGCTATCCACTACCTGTGCCCGCTTTGCAGTTCAGAAAATCGCCCGGATCAACCTCCAAA
>JBAXOR010000059.1:0-6791 GCA_037133155.1 Chrysiogenales bacterium
TTACCTGGACGAAAAGTTCGCTTGGGAATTCTTTTTTATAGTGGGCCAGGATCAGGGCGGCAATGGCTTTGGCTTCGAGTTCGGGACGAGGGAAAAGGATGGCGCACAATTGCCGCGCCTGAACGTAGCCCCATTCCTTTTTCAAGGGGATGTACAATTCGGCGGCTATTGCCCGAACTGCGGGTGAAGGGACGCCGAAGGAGCGCACCGTTTCCTTGAAATATTTCTGCACCTGGCGGGCCCTTTCCGGGTCGGCCTGGGCCTTTAGCTTTGCCAGGGCTTGCCGGGCAATCACTTGCGGAGTTAAAACTGTTGACAACATAGAAATCTCCTGCTTTTCTATAATAGAGCATTTATATTTTAAACTATTGTTCCCCGATTGCCAAGGTGTTGGTAGGGGTTTAAAATTTTAAACCCTTACTGTTCTATTTTGCGTTGGAACTTTTTCAACGTGAAATGCGTTTAATATTCTTGATTATCCAAGCGAGGTAAAGAATGAAGATTAAAAAAGTTTTACTGGGCGGGTTTTTAATTCTACTGATTATTGCGGCCATAATATTTTTATTCTCCGCTAAAAAGGATAAAAACGGTGATTTGAAATTGGTTGAAGTGAAAAAGGGAGATATCGCCGAGAAGGCTTTGGCGGTAGGCACCATTGAACCTGAAAAAGAGATCAAGGTGAAATCGACCATTTCGGGAATTGTAGCGGAAGTGTATTTCAAAGTGGGTGATCAAATCGAAAAAGACAAACCCCTTTATAAAATTTCCCCAAACCCCACGCCGTTGGAATATGTCGAGGCCCGGCGTAATGTGGAAGTGGCGCAGATACTCATGGAAAAAATTCGCAATGAGCGGGACCGCAAGGTTAAAATGTTCAAAGCGCAACTGGTCTCGGAATCAGAAATGGAGGATAACGAGTCCCGCTATAATGAAGCTGCCTTGCGCTATAAAATCACCCAGGAACGTTTTGAACTGCTGGAAAAAGGGCGGATTCAGATGGTCAACCGTTCGGTCGATTCGATTGTTAAATCACCGATGTCGGGAATCGTTCTGCAGCAGAGCGCATTCGAGGGTGATGCCGTGGTGCCCCTGACCAATTTCCAGCCCGGCACCGAAATGTGTTCCATGGCCGATATGAGCATGCTGCGCTTCAAGGGCAAGGTCGATGAAATCGATGTCGGCAAACTGCTGCCGGGCATGATCGCCGATATCCAGGTCGGAGCGCTGCTCGATGCCAAGGTAGCCGGCCGCCTGGAGCGCATTTATCCCAAGGCCGAGAAGGAAGGCAATGCCACCATGTTCGGCCTCGAAATCGCCATTATCGATGCTGGCAAAATCACCCTGCGCGCCGGCTATTCGGCCACGGCGTATCTCAAGATCAAAGACAAAAAGAATATTCTGGTCATCCCGGAACGGTTGATCACCTTCGAAAACGACAAGCGTTTCGTGGAAACAATGCGCGACGGCAAAATCGAAAAGAAGGAGGTCCAGGTCGGGCTTTCGGACGGCTTGAACATTGAAATTATTTCAGGATTGAAGGCCGGGGAGCAAGTGGTTGAGCGGCCGCCCAGAGAGATTGAGTGATCCTGGCATTTTTTCGCAACCTGTTCCGCGACCTGGTGCGCCAGCCTTTGCGGACATTCCTGACCCTTTCCGGGGTGACCTGGGGAACTTTCGCCGTGATCCTGCTGCTGGCCTTCGGCACCGGTATTGGCAAACAGCAAATGAAGCAATTCCGTGGAATGGGACAAAGCATCATTCTGGTATTCCCCGGGCAGACCACCATGACCTTCAACGGGCTGCCCAAGGGTCGCCCGATACAGGTCACTCCCGATGAACTGCGCCTGCTTCAGACACGCGTCCAGGGAATCAGGGCCCTTTCGCCCGAATTCATATCGAGCCGCAACATCCGCTATGGCCGCGAGCAGCTGTTAAATACCGTGCGCGGCGTCGATGTGCCGTTTGAAAGGATCCGCAACACCATCCCGGGCCAGGGGCGCTTCATCGATGAAATTGATGTGCAACAACGCCGGCGTAATTGTTTCCTGGGGGCAACCATTGCCAAGAACTTCTTCAAGGGCATGGATCCGGTAGGCAAGCGGGTGTTCATCGAGGGCGTGCCCTTTACCGTCGTCGGCGTGATGATCGAAAAGGAGCAGAACAGCAATTACAACGGCCAGCGCGACACGCATTGCGCTTTCATCCCCTGGACCACCTACATGACCCTGTACGGCGTGAAATATGTCCAGAATTTCATTGTCCAGCCGAGCGATCCGGCCTCATCCAAGAAAGTTATCGCTTCCATGCGGACGTATTTTGGGGAACGGTTGGGGTTTGATGCCAAGGACAAGGATGCCCTGTTCGTCTGGGATTTTTCCGATTTCGAACGGCAGTTCAACGTATTTTTCACGGCCTTCAATATTTTCCTGGGCATCATCGGTTCGTTCACCCTGCTGGTGGGCGGTGTCGGCGTGGCCTCGATCATGCTGGTGGTGGTGGAGGAACGGATCAGGGAGATCGGCATCAAGCTGGCGGTCGGCGCCAAGCGCCGCGCCATCCTCTGGCAGTTTTTCGCCGAGGCCAACTGCATCATCCTGATTGGCGGCACGATCGGTTTTTTGCTGGCGGCATTGCTGCTGGCGCTGCTGCCGGTCAAGCAACTGGAGGAATATATCGGCATCCCCAAGCTCAATCCCCTGGTGGGCATCATCACCGTGCTGATCCTTTTGGTGATCGGCACCATTTCGGGCCTGACGCCGGCGCGCCGGGCCGCCGCCACTGACCCGATCGTGGCCCTGAGGAAGTAACCATGCGCATGCAACTGTTGCATTTGTACTGGAATGAATTTCGCAAGCGGCGGAAAAAGACCAGTTTGATCACTTTCGCCATTGCCTGGGGTGCCCTTTCATTGCTGCTGCTGATGTCTTTCGGACGCGGGCTGTCCAATGCCGGCAGTGTCAGTTTCAAAGGGTTGGGCAGCACCATCATCATGGTGTCAAGGGGTCAGACCAGCAAACCCTACCAGGGCTTGCCGCGCGCCCGGCGTATTAATATCCATATGGAAGACCTTGAATTGCTCAAGCGGCAAATACCCGGCATCGCCCTGATCTCTCCCGAGGCCAACAACAGCCACAGCATCTCCTATCGCAACAAGGAGTCCAATCGCTCGATCAATGGTGTTTACCCCTGTTTTGCTGAAATGCGTAACCAGATTCCTGAAGCAGGCGGACGATTCATCAACGACCTGGATCAGGAAAATGCCCGCCGCGTGGCCTTTATCGGCTGGAGTGTCGCCAGGGAACTTTTTGGCGACACCAATCCTGTCGGCAAGGAGATCCGCATCGAACAGACACCTTTTACGGTGATCGGGGTCATGAAGAAGAAGCAGCAAAGCTCAACTTATCAAGGGCCCGATATGGAAACCGTCTATATCCCTTTTTCCACGTTCTGTCAAATCGACTTTCAGCGTTTTCTGGACCGCATTCACATCCGCCCCGCCGATCCCAAGGATGCCCTGTTCATGGAGAACCAGGTACGCCGCGTTTTGGGCCGCAAATACCGTTTCGCCGATGACGACCCCAATGCCGTCAATTTCTGGAACACGATCCGTGATTACGAAACCGGGGCCAAGATTTTCAAGGGCATTGAAATTTTCCTGAGCATCATCGGAGCCCTGACCTTGCTCATCGGCGCCGTAGGCGTAACCAACCTGATGTATGCCATCGTCAAGGAACGGACCCGTGAAATCGGCATCAAGATGGCCCTGGGGGCGCGCCGGCGCCATATCATCATGCAGTTCTTTTTGGAAACACTTTACATTTTTTCGAAAGGGACGCTGTGGGGGACCCTGATCGCGTTCAATATCGTCAGCCTGGTGAACCTGGTTCCGGTCGGTTATGAGGATTTCGGCATCAAAACCTATTTGCTGCGGCCGATTTTTTCGTTCGATATCCTGATCGTTTTCCTGGTGGTCCTATGCGTTCTGGTCTTTGTTTCCGGTATTTTCCCGGCCCTGCGGGCTTCGCGGCAAAACCCCATCGAAGCCCTGCGTTATGAATAGCGACAGAGGTGCAGTATGATCGAATTCCGCAATATCTCGAAAGTGTACAAGATGGGCGAAGTCGAATTCGTCGCCCTTAAGGGCGTCTTCATCTCTGTCCAGAAAGGCGACTTCATTTCCATCATGGGCCCTTCCGGCTCAGGAAAATCGACCCTGATGAACATCATCGGCTGCCTCGATACGCCGAGCGAGGGTTCCTATTATCTTGATGGCGAAAATGTTTCGGGACTGACTTTCGACCAATTGTCGACCATCCGCAACCGCAAGGTCGGTTTTGTTTTTCAGAATTTCAACTTGCTGCCCTATGCCTCGGCCTATGAAAATATCGAGTTGCCGATGCTGTTCAACGGCAAAAAAAATGTCGAGCGCAAGGCGCGGGTCAACGAATTGCTGGAAATGGTGGGATTGACTCCCTGGGCCAAGCACCGGCCGACCGAAATGTCGGGAGGGCAGCAGCAGCGGGTGGCCATTGCCCGGGCCCTGGCCATGGATCCGCCGATCATCCTGGCCGACGAGCCGACCGGTAACCTCGATTCCAGGAGCGGCCACGAGATCATGGAGATTTTTTCGCAACTCTGGGAAAACGGCCGGACCATTCTGATGGTC
Source organism: Chrysiogenales bacterium (assembly GCA_037133155.1). GTDB lineage: Bacteria > Acidobacteriota > Aminicenantia > UBA2199 > UBA2199 > UBA2199. The sequence goes on from JBAXOR010000059.1 coordinate 4,667, forward strand.
ACGCACGATCCGGCCATTGCCGCCTTTTCCAAAAGCACCATTCGCCTCTTGGACGGCACCGTCCAGGCGAATGGCACGGCTCATTGATCCTGGGCTTATGGATTCTTACACACAGTTGACAAAATAATTATTTTATATTATATTTTAATAGTAAGAAGCATTATTAATATGAAAACTATCAGACGGAAAAGCCGGCAGCGCGAAAAAATTTATCAGCTCATCAAGTCAAGTGCGGGTCATCCGACCGCGCAATGGGTATATGAAACCTTGAAGAAAGAGCTACCTTCTTTAAGCCTGGGCAATGTGTATAGAAATATAAAAATACTGTCTGAGCAGGAACGTATTGTATGCCGGGAATTTGGTGATGGCATTGAGCATTATGATGCCATCGTAGCAATGCATTATCATTTCATTTGTGAGCAATGCAAAAATGTCAGCGATTTTTCAATGCCGCTTCAGGAAATATTAACCAAAAAAGCCCAAAAAATATCTTCCCATTCCATAAAAGGCCATACGATCCAATTCTATGGAACATGTGAAAAATGCAATAAGGAAAGGATTGCTAAAAAAATCAGGAGGCAATAATGAAAAAAAAACTGACCAACAATGCCGGCGCTCCGGTAGCAGACAATCAGAACATCATGACCGCCGGTAAACGCGGTCCGGCGCTGCTGCAGGATGTCTGGTTCCTTGAAAAACTGGCCCACTTCGACCGTGAAGTCATTCCCGAACGGCGGATGCATGCCAAGGGTTCCGGGGCCTATGGCACCTTTACCGTCACCCATGATATCCGCAAGTACACCAAAGCCAAGTTGTTTTCGCAAGTGGGCAAAAAGACCGAAATGTTCGTCCGTTTTTCAACTGTAGCCGGTGAGCGCGGCGCCGCCGATGCCGAGCGCGATATCCGCGGCTTTGCCATGAAATTCTATACCGAGGAAGGCAACTGGGACCTGGTTGGCAACAATACGCCGGTGTTCTTTCTCCGTGACCCGCTCAAGTTTCCCGACCTCAACCACGCGGTCAAGCGCGATCCGCGCACGAACCTGCGCAGCGCCAAAAACAACTGGGATTTCTGGACTTCTTTGCCAGAAGCGCTGCACCAGATCACAATAACCATGAGCGACCGCGGCATTCCCTTCTCCTATCGCCATATGGACGGCTTCGGCAGTCATACCTTCAGCCTGATCAATGCCAAGAACGAACGCATCTGGGTCAAGTTTCATTTTAAAACGCAGCAGGGCATTAAAAATTTGACCGATGCCGAAGCTGAAGCGATTGTTGCCAAGGACAGGGAAAGCCACCAGCGTGATTTGCTGCAAAGCATCGACAAGGGCGATTTTCCCCGCTGGAAGATGTCCATGCAAGTGATGCCGGAGAAGGATGCCGCCAAATGTCCCTACAATCCTTTTGATCTCACCAAGGTTTGGCCTCACAAAGATTATCCATTGATCGAAGTGGGGTTTTTCGAATTGAACCGCAACCCGGAAAACTATTTTGCCGAAGTGGAACAGGCCGCGTTCAATCCGGCCAATATTGTGCCGGGCATCGGTTTTTCACCGGATAAAATGCTGCAAGGCCGGTTGTTTTCCTATGGCGATGCCCAGCGTTATCGTTTGGGTGTCAATCATCATTTGATCCCGGTGAATGCTTCCCGCTGTCCGTTTCACAGTTACCATCGTGACGGCCAAATGCGGATTGACGGCAATCATGGCGGCACCCTCGGTTATGAACCCAACAGTTACGGTGAATGGCGGGAGCAGCCCGAATTTAAAGAACCGCCATTGGCAATTGAAGGCGCGGCAGACCATTGGAATCACCGGGAAGATACGGACTACTATTCACAAGCAGGAAATCTTTTCAGGCTGATGAGCAAAGCCCAGCAGCAGGTTCTCTTTGAAAACACGGCGCGTGCCTTGGGCGATGCTCCCAAGGAGATCAAAACCAGACATATCGGCAATTGCATGAAGGCTGACCAGGGTTATGGCCAAGGCGTTGCCAAAGCACTCGGAATACCATTAGTACCTTAAAGCAAATCAACTTGTTAAAAAACAAGTTGATTTGCTTTCTATGGTACTTATCCCCCCTTTTAGGGGACTTCGCTGCGCAGCAGGGTTAAGTGAAATAA
>JBAXOR010000060.1:0-6753 GCA_037133155.1 Chrysiogenales bacterium
ACCGGGAAGATGCCAATGGAAAATTTCAAAGACCCCGGCCGCAAGGGGATTTTCGCCTGTTTTGCCGGCCGCGACCGGCTGGCCCTGCTCCCTGACAACAGTGTCTGGGGGTGTTACCTGTTTTACGATTTATTGGGACACCTGCCCGAACACCCCGATTACCAAAAATACTGTTTCGGCAAATTGCCCGCCTTTATCCGCGCCGGCAGAATAAATCAGTCCAAGGCCGCCAATTACCGCGATCTGCGCCAGGATTATTTTTTCACCGTCAAACAGGAGCTCTGCAGCCTTTGTCCGGAACTCAAAAACTGCAGCGCCTGCCCGGTCGTTGCCGCGCTGGCCACCTCCCGGCTTGCTGTCATCCCCGACTGGACCTGCCGCGTCAAGCAGATCAACGCCAGGCTCAAACCGCTTTTTGCAGGCTTGTATTGAATTTTTGTTTTTTACGGTGTAAGATGAATTGAAAAAATAGAGGAGGAATAATGAAAAAACTTATGTTGACATTTTTAGCTGCAACTATTTTACTGGCCGGTCTGACCCAGCCCCTTGCCGCCAAGGGTGATAAAATCAGACTTGGCGTCCTGCGCTTTACCAACCAGACCAGCGCCGGCTGGTGGAGTTCCTCTGTTGCCAACGAGCTTTCGGACATGCTGGCCGCGGAACTGGTAAGCACCAGGGCTTTCAGCGTACTGGAGAGAAAGGAAATCGACGCCGTCCTCGGCGAACAGGACTTGAGCACTTCGGGCCGGGTCAGCTCCAAAACCAAGGTGAAAATGAAAAAGCTGAAAGGCGCCCAATACCTTATCGCCGGCACGGTTTCCGCCTATGAGGAAAACGTCAAGGGCGGAGGTGCCGGCATCCGTTTGGGACCGGTCAGCCTGGGCGGCTCGAAAGAAAAAGCCTATATCGCCGTGGACGTGAAGGTCGTCGACACCGAGACCGGCGAGATCGTCGATGCCCGCACCATTGAAGCCACGGCCAAGGGCAGCGCCCTGAGCGCCGGCCTGAGCATCAGGAATTTTTCCCTCGACGGCGGGGCCTACAATAAAACTCCCGCCGGCAAGGCCATCCGCGCCTGCATCGTCTACATTACCGAATACCTGGAATGTTCCATGGTTAAGGGCCAGGACGATGATTGCATGGAGAAATGGGACGAGATGGACAGCAAGCGCAAAGAAAAAACCAAGGATGCCATCGATATGGATGAATGACAACAGCGCAATGCGTCAAACAGCCGGCCCGCGAGAATATTTGCCGTTTTACCGTTTTAACTTGACAGGACGGCCGATTTGGTGTATGAATAGGTTTTGAGTTGGGCGGTTAGCTCAGCTGGTAGAGCATCGGTTTTACACGCCGGGTGTCAGAGGTTCAAGCCCTCTACCGCCCAGGCTTTTCTTGTGGCGCGGGGTCGTAGTTCAGTTGGTTAGAACGCATGCCTGTCACGCATGAGGTCGCGAGTTCGAGTCTCGTCGGCCCCGCCATTCCCCAGGCTGGGGGCGTAAAGGTTTCGACAGTTTTGATGAAGTTAAAGAGGCGGACTGAGCCGAGTAGCTCAATAAACTGCTCAAAAAAAGAAAAGCAAACAACTTTGCACTCGCAGCGTAATTAATACGTTGCCGTTTTGATCTTCCCCGCCTGCGGGAGGATCCGGACGTCATTTAGCGGGCTAGCGTTGAAATGAGCGCCTTCTGTTTTTCGACGCGAAAATCTGTGAGGGCCGACGGCAGTCCATTTTGTTTGTTTTAACGGCTGCAGGTCGTACTGAAAACAAACTATGTCTGTAGAATCTTTAATGGACTCATTATTGGACGCGGGTTCGATTCCCGCCGCCTCCACTGGTATTTTTTTAAGATTTATGAAACATAACATAAAGACAAGTACTATTTTTATTTCCATCCTGTTCCTTTTTCAAATTCTAAACGCCCTATCCATAGATTTTCGCTCTTTTGATCACGAAGGATTCACCCGTATCGTCTTTGCAGCCGACCAGAGTTTTGCATTCTCGGTACGCAACCTTCCAGGCCAGCTCCAAGTGCGTCTGCCCAAGCGCGCTGATTTTAGAGCCCAGTCAATTACCGTAGAAAATTCTCGATTGCTGGAAAGGGTAACCCACGAGTTCAAAGACGACAACAGCATTTTTACCGTTTTCTTCAAGGGTGATGTGACCGTAAATAAAAATTTTGTCCTGGAAAAACCTTTCCGGGTAGTTTTTGACCTGGTGAAATCTGAAAAAATATCCGTTCTGCCGCAAAGCTCGCCGGAAAAAACCACAAATCCTCAGGAAACTCCGCCTGCCCCGCAAGCAGCCGAACCTGCTGCCAGCAAATCCAAACCCATTGAGACGATTTGCATTGACGCCGGACACGGCGGTGAAGACTTGGGGGCATTGGGTAAATCCAAACTGCAGGAAAAAAACGTTACCCTGCAAATCAGCCAGAAACTCAAGAAATTGATCGAATCTAAAACCGGGTTACGGGTAATCATGACCCGTGACCAGGACAGTGAAGTTTCGCTTAATTCGCGGGCTTCCATCGCCAACAACCAGCAAGCTCAGATGTTTGTTTCCATCCATGTCAATTCCTCATTCCGTAAATCTGCTTATGGTTCGGAAACCTACTTTGTAAGCCTGCAGGCCACCGACCCGGAAGCACTGGAACTGGCTCGGAAAGAGAACCAGAATCCGGAAGACCCGGGCGAAACAATCAAAAATGACGAGCTGAAAATGATCCTCTGGAACATGGCGCAGACCGAATACATCAGGGAATCGAGCACGCTTGCCGAATACATCCAGTCTGAATTGAACGAACTCCTGGGTACCCGTAACCGGGGTGTCAAGCAAGCCCCTTTCCGCGTACTGATGAGAACCGCCATGCCTGCCGTTTTAGTTGAAACCTCTTTTATTTCCAACTCCGCCGAAGAAAAAAAACTGCAAAACGAGGAATTCCTGGACAAAATTGCCTTTGCCCTATTTAACGGCATCTCCAAGTTCATTTACTATTACAACAATATCGTTAAATGACGGCAAAAGCGCGAAACTACCTGCTCATCTCCATAGCTGTATTTTTTTTTGCCGCGCTCCTGGTAGTGGTTTGTTCCAGAAAAAAGGCGGAGCGCCCTGAACCGGAGATACTCAGCAAAACAGCTGAAGACGGCGCCAGCGCCGAATTCATCAAGGTAAAACTTTTTTATTACAGCGAACTATCCAATTTTCTGCAGCCGGTTTACCGCGAGATTCAAGTTCCGGAAATAAGGGAAGAATTGTATAAAAAATTCATTGACCTGCTGCTCGCCGGCAGCAGCGGCCTTATTATCCCGGTACCGGATGGCGTCCAGTTGCGCAGTGTTTACTACCTGCAGAAAATGGAAATGCTGGTCCTTGATTTCAATGATAACCTGATCAACGCCTTTCCCGGCGGCACCGCGGCCGAATTGGAATTCATCTATTTTATTGTCGATAATATTTGCTACAATTTTAAGGAAATAAAGAAAGTCAAAATTCTCAGCGGCGGCAATGAAAATAAGACCCTGGCCGGACATATCGATCTGGAAAAACCATTTTTCCCGGATTTTAATTGGATAAAAAGTGAATAGCAGCAACATTTGGAGCTGAGGAGATGGCCATGCTTTCAGGAATCGAAAAAATCATTTTTATAACCGCCGTAGCGCTCGCCGCCGGCCTGGCTTTGGGTGAATTCCGCAGGAAATACCGCCTGATCAGCCGCGGTCAAAAAGTCTCCCGCTGGGACCATCCTGTGCAGCGCCTGTGGGAAATGCTTTACCGGGTGTTCTTACAGATCCCGGTATTCGCGCAAAGGCCGGTAACCGGTTTTTTTCACGCCGTTATTTTCTGGGGCTTCCTGGTTTTTTTGGGCGTCACCCTCAACCATGTAGCTGAAGGTTTCGTCCCATTGCTCAGCCTGTTTGGCCATGGTTTAACCTACTCGTTGCTGCTTTTTACGGCCAATATTTTTGCCGGCCTGATCATCCTTGCCGTTTTTTATTTTTTTCTGCGCCGCTACATTTTCCGGGCCAAGAGCCTGGACCGTCCTTCCTACCAGTCGCTGACCGTCCTTTTTTTCATATTCACCCTGATGGTCAGTTTCATTTTTTATGAAGCATTCAAAATGGTTTCCCTGGGACCGGCGCAGGCCGATTTCCTCGCCAACTGGGCCTTCATTCATGTTCTTCCTGCCCCAGCCCTGATCTCAGGATCGGCCATTCTCTTCTGGACAAAATTTCTCTGGTGGCTGCACATCCTGATCATCATGGCCTTCGGCGTCTTCATCATGTATTCCAAGCATCTGCACCTGCTGGCCGGGCCGATCAACCTGGTTTTTAAAAACTTGGGCGTCAAGGCTGAAATTTCTTTACTCAATCTGGAAGAGCAGGAAAAATTCGGCACGCCGCAAATTACCGATCTGAACCGTAAAGACTTGCTGGACCTGTTCTCCTGCGCCGAATGCGGTCGCTGCGACGACGTCTGCCCCGCTTTCCAATCGGGCAAAGCCTTATCACCAAAGAACCTGCTGGAAAAGCTGAAAAACCATTTACTGGCTTCCGCGCCGCTGCTGCATTCCAATCCGGCCGAGTTGAAAAAATTACTGGGGGAAGTGATCAGCGAAGAGGAAGTCTGGGATTGCACCACCTGCGCCGCCTGCATGGAGGTTTGCCCGATGCTCAATGAACATATCGCCAAGATCATGGGCTTGCGCCAGTTCGCTGTTTTGATGGAATCAAAATTCCCCGAGGAGTTTCAGACCTTGTACCGCGGCCTGGAAAACCAGGGCAATCCCTGGGGGATTAACGCCGATACGCGGAGCGATTGGGCCAAGGATTTGCAAATCCCGTTGATGTCCGAAAAAGGCGAAACCGACATCCTCCTTTGGGTCGGGTGCGCCGGCAGTTTTGACCAGCATTCCCAAAAAATCGCCCGCTCCCTGGTTAAAATAATGCAAAAGGCCGGGGTCGATTTCACTTTCCTGGGCAACGAGGAAAAATGTTGCGGGGATCCGGCCCGCCGCAGCGGCATGGAGTACCTGTATCAAATCCAGGCCCGGCAGAATATTGAAATTCTGAACCGTTATAAATTCCGCAGAATCGTCACCATCTGTCCGCATGGATATCACATGCTTAAAAATGAATACAGTAAAATGGGCGGCAATTTCCGGGTCATGCACCATAGCGAACTGCTGCTCGAGCTCCTGGCTGCAAACAAACTTAAACTCCAAACTTCTACTAATGCGAAAATGACCTACCACGATCCCTGTTATCTCGGCCGTTATAACCATATCTATGATCAGCCCCGGCAGCTTCTGGAAAACCTGAACCGCTTGCGGCTGTTGGAAATGGCGGCCAGCAAACAAACCAGCTTTTGCTGCGGCGGCGGCGGCGGCGGCATGTGGAAGGAAGAAAAAACCGGGGAACGGATCAGCCATTGCCGCATCGCCCAGGCCGAAAAAACCGGGGCAGAAACTATCGTCACCGCCTGCCCGTTCTGTTCCATCATGTTCCATGACGCCCTGTCCGAAACCGGCCGGGAAAAAATGAAAACCCTCGACCTGGCCCAGGCCATTGAAGAAAAACTTATCTAAGCATCAGTGCGCCCATGTCTGCCTGGCTGCTCCGTATCAATTTCCGTTGAAGGCGCGGCATTTTACTCACTGGCTGGAATTAACGAAATGGTGGAATACTGTCTATTGAATCACTTTCCCGTCAATCCCGGAAAATTGCACAAATAATTTTAAAGGAAATTATTTGCTAAAAGCCAATCCTCACAAAAGACTTGGAATTAAAAGCAGACGAAAAAAATCTGGCGGGGATCGAAATTACCTGCTGAAACTCCTCAAAGAATCCAGGGTTATTGATAATGAAGAAATTTAGATGCGTTTGCCCTGACATTGCCCCTTAGGGGACAAATTAGATCCGTTCACTTTGGTGGCCAGACGCTAATACCGTTGACCTTTAGCGGTTGTCAGTGGCTACGCGAAAACCAATCACGTTCAAGCGCCGGTCAGGCCGTTCATTACTGCGGTTGGCGGAACGGATCAGTTCTGGCCCGTTTTTCCAGGAGCCGCCCCTGACTACGCGGTAGGTGCCTAAAAGTGGTCCGCGCGGATCACGCTGAGGTGACTTCCCAAAATATTCGGCGCCGTACCAATCTGCGATCCATTCCCAAACATTGCCGGCCATGTCAAGGACGCCATAATGAGATTCTCCAGACGGGAACGAGCCGACCGGGGCGCTGAAAGGAAAACCGTCGCCGCTGCCTTTCATATTGACATTTTTAACCGTCGGGGCGCTGCTTCCCCAGGGATACTTGGTGCGGGCCGCTTTTTCCCACTCGGCTTCGCTGGGCAGGCGGAAATTCCTGGCAGCCTGCTTCGTCAGCCATTGGCAATAGCTTACTGCATCCTCCCAGGAAACATTGATCACCGGACGGTTGCCCCTACCCCAGCCCTCATCGCCAGGCAAGGAACGCCCGGTTTCGCGGCAGAAAAAATCATATTGCTCGAAAGTGACCTCGTATTTCCCCAACCAGAAATCACTGATATACACCTTGTGGGCAGGGTGCTCATCTTCATTACCCTGACCGCCGGGCGATCCGACAGTAAAATTTCCGGCCGGGATATGCACAATGATAGTGCGATTGAAAAAAATCTGTTCTGCAAAACCCTTGCTATTGCTCGCGCTGCTCACCGTTGTTTGTCCCGGTTCCGTCAAAGGCTTGCCAGCCGGGAGCGACTGGTTCCCGCC
>JBAXOR010000061.1:0-6748 GCA_037133155.1 Chrysiogenales bacterium
TATCGCCGCGACTTCCCCAGCGGCCCGGTCCCATCAGGATGAACTGGCGCTTGGGCAGCAGGCTGTTCAGCCTGCCGACGGCCCGTCCCACATCCATGATATCTTCGATTTTCTCCAGATTGCTGTATGTGTCGGGATTGACATAAACGATGTGGGTGATATCGGGAAGTTTGCCGTTGGAAATATAGCGGTTGGCTGAAAAAATAATTCGCTCTTCACTGATGTCTTTGGGAATCGGACTGGCGATGTTCCCTTCGGTGGAGCTTTGTGGCCGGCATTGCAGCAGGTAAAAGTTTTGTCCGTCCGAAGCGAATTCGATATCCACCGGTGTGTCCATTTTTTCCTGGAGTGTTTTCAATATGGTTTGCAATTGTTTAGAGAAATTGGTGCGTGTGAGCAATCCTTCAAATGTAATCAGCAGGTTTTGTTTTTCAAAGTCCAGGTTTATTGTGCTCGGTGGGTGAATATGGTCATCTTCATAGATCGAAACGATCTGTTTGATGTTGGGATATTCGTTGCCATGCTCTTTTAAAAGCGACTGAATATCAATGGTTTCAAAGGTGCAGGTTTCCAAATTTATGACATCGATTTTTTGCGGGGAATAACGCAGTGTCTCCTCAGTGGTGACGTTCACCCGTAAATTGGGGATGCCGGGAGAGATCAAAACAGGGTAATCGTTGCTCACCCGGTCGACAGCCCGCGTTCCCAAGCCCGGAACAATGCGGGCCAAGCCGTCTTCCCTTTTGATGCGCGATGACCAGCGGAACTCATTGTTGCTGAAGGCCACGCCGGCAAAGGCCGGAAAGAAATAATGGCCCACTTTCTGGCCGACTACTTCCTGGATCATGATGCCCATCTCCTCGTGGAAATCGAGGAGCCCCCTTTCCACTCGGTATTCGATCGGGTCGGGACCGAATATCGATGCATAAACTTCGGCTATGGCATCGGTTAATGCCTCCATTTTCTCACTTTTACTGCCCTGGTTGGCCAGGAAAAGGCTTTTATACTTGCCGGAAAATGCGGTTCCCATGCGATCTTCGAGGAGGCTCGAACTGCGTACGATCAGGGGTTTGTCGCCCAGGTCATCAAGAGCGACCGACAAGCCCTTCATAATTTCGGGCGGGAAATGAGAGTTCTTTAATAGTTGAACCACATTTTGATATTCAAGGCGGATTTGATCGATTTCTTTGTATTTTTGCTCAACCACTTCTTCCAGATTGTTGTAATCGAGAAAGTGCTGGGTAGTGTCGGTGGAAACATACCAGGTCTTGGGGAACTTCAAATTGGATAAAATGGCAGTATGTTCGCCCGGTTTGGTTAATATCTGCTGGGCCAAAAACAAACCGGCGCTTTTTCCACCCAAGCGTCCGTAGCCGTTGAGGGGGTAAATGATTTTTTGGATCAAATCGTAAAAATGGCGCACTTCGATATGGTTTTTGGCGACGTTAATAAAATCCAATTGATCGGAAAAAAAACGGCGGATCAGCGACACCCGCAGCCCTTTTTCCGTTGGCGGCGACAGATCGTAATTGCCGCCGGTAATATAATGGAACTGCGTGATGACGTTAATGATTTCGGCCAGAGGCAGGTCGATGTTGTTGATGGTCCGGATTAGGAAACTGGCTTTTTCTTCCTGGATCCATTTTTGCAGGCGGGCCAGTATCTCCTCGTCACTCAAGTATTGGGAGGCGATTCTAAAGGTTTCATCGCCAAGGGCAAGTGTTTCCAGGCCCGATTTCTTTTGACTGGGGCGGTTTACTTCATCAATGATTTCCGAAAATCCATTGTCCTGGTCCTTGCTTAATGTATTCAATAGTTCTTTGGCTTCCTTGACTCCATTCCAGAACAAAAAGTAAATCATTTTGCGTCCCAGGTGAATGTAAAGGCTCTGGTCGGTTTGCCGCAGAAGATCGACAACCACCATCCATTCTTTTTTGTTTTTGTCTTTTAAGTCTTTTTGGGCCGTTTCCCACTCTTTGGATACCTGTTCGAGTTTCAAATGCAAAATGGTTCGGCCGATACGCTCGGCGATGGTATCGAGCAATTTTTGTTCATCTTTTAAAAAATAGTTGTTTTCCGATTTTGGCACTTCTTTGGAGTAAGATACTTCTATGGTGCCGACGACCTTGCCATCGACCTTGATGATGGCTGTCTGCACCCGTGGAGAAGGAATGAAATTGATGCTTCGATAGGTCAGGTTTTCATAGATGATTTGTGTTTGACATATGTCTGGGAATTGGTATCCCGAGGGAATGGTTTGGATGATTTGCATGAAAATATCCGCTATGGGTGTCTGCGGTGTTTTGTTGAGAATTTCTTCGATCTGGTAAAGGCAGTTCAGTTCCTTGGCCCGCTCGCGCATATCGTGCAACAGCTTGTCAATTGCATTTTGCGGGGGGGTCGTTTTGTTTTGTTCCATTTTCACCCCTTACCCGGCAGAGCTGTGAAGTACCCTGCAAGGGTGGATAAGACCCTTAGATAGCAACTTCAAAATCTCTTCTAAAAAGCCGACAATCTATTGAATTTGCTAAAAGGGCCTAAAAAACGGGGGATGACCGGGCATCCCCCATGGTTGTCCGTATTAATTATACCCAGCCGCGCCATTTGCAGGCTTCGGCAACGCGAGAAACCGCGATCATGTAGGCGGCATCGCGCATGTATATTTTTTTCTGTTTGGCCAGGGCATTGACGGCGTGAAAAGCGGAGGTCATGATGTTGTCCAATTTGCTCAGCACTTCTTCCTTTGTCCAGAAGTAGTTCATGTTGCACTGGACCTGTTCGAAATAACTGCAGGTAACCCCGCCGGCATTGGCCAGAAAATCAGGGATCATGAAGATGTTCTTTTTGATCAAAACCTGGTCGGCTTCGGGGGTGGTCGGGCCATTGGCGCCTTCGACAATTATTTTCACTTTTGCTGAAATCTTGTCGACGTTGGCGGCGTTGACCTGGTTTTCCAGGGCGGCCGGAACCAGGATGTCGACTTCCTGTTGGATCCAGGCCTCGGCATCGGCTATCTCATAACCCAATTCCTTGGCCTTGGCTTTATCGATGCCGCCGAATTTGTCGGTGATGCCCAATAATTCTTCCAAATCGATGCCGGTTTTCTTAATGACGGTGAAAGACTTGTTTTCTTTCTGGTCCCAGTAGGAAACGCAAACCGCTTTGCCGCCGTATTCCTGGTATAGCTTGACGGCATATTGTGAAACATTGCCGAAGCCCTGGAACGCGGCGCTGGTTTTTTTTATGTCGATCCCCATTTCGTTCAGGGCTTCGCGAAGGGTGTAAACGGCGCCGAAACCCGTGGCTTCGGTGCGGCCTAAAGAACCGCCCATGCCGACCGGTTTGCCGGTGATGAAGCCGGGGTACTTACCGCCGGAAATTTTTTCATATTCGTCCATCATCCAGATCATGTGCTGGGCGTTGGTCATGACGTCCGGAGCGGGGACATCCTGCAGGGGGCCGACGTTGCGGACGACCTGGCGGACCCAGCCGCGGCAGATCTGTTCCTGCTCCTTCATGGACAGGTTGTGCGGGTCGCAGATGACGCCGCCCTTGCCGCCGCCCAAGGGGATGTCTACCACGGCGCATTTCCAGGTCATCCAGGTGGCCAGGGCCTTGACCGTGTCAATGGTTTCCTGGGGATGGAAGCGGATGCCGCCCTTGCAGGGGCCGCGCGAGTCGTTGTGCTGGACGCGAAATCCTTGAAAGATCTTCACGGTCCCGTCATCCATTTTGACCGGGATGGCGAAATGATATTCTCTTAAAGGGTTCCTTAATAAGTCTCTGGTTGCCTGGTCCAGATCCAATTTCTCGGCAACGTTATCGAACTGTTGCTGAGCCATTTTAAAGGCGTTGAATGATTTGTCAGCCATCGTATTTACCTCCTTGTTGATAGTGACTTTGGCTAAGCCATATTTTATCACGTTTGGCTTATTTTTGTAAATAGTTTACTTTATAACAATTTAAACCATGTGTTTTTTATCCGCTTGTATTAAATATGAAATTGTCTTTTTTGAAATCGATTGATACTTTTGCGTTGGCTGATAGAGTGCCGTCGAGGATCATCATGGCCAGTTTATCCTGTATCTCGTGCTGGATGACGCGACGCAAAGGACGTGCGCCCAATGAGGGATGGAAGCCGGCTGTGGCAAGCTTTGCCAGGGCCTGGTCCGAAATGGTCATGGTGATTTTCTGGCCGCCGAGAAGTTTTTGCAGTTGCGCAATCTGTAGGCTGGTGATCTTCACTATACTTTCAGAGGTCAGTGGCTTGAAGGTAATGATTTCGTCGATGCGGTTCAAAAATTCCGGCTTAAAATATTTATAAAGCAATTCGTGAACCTTGGCCTTGATTTCTTGGTAATCGCTTTGTTCCTGGATGATTTCCGAGCCCAGATTTGATGTCATGATGATGATGGTATTATTAAAATTAATAGTTTTTCCCTTGGCATCGGTGAGCCGGCCGTCTTCCAGGATCTGCAGCAAAAGGTTGAAGACATCGCTGTGGGCTTTTTCAATTTCATCGAGGAGGATCAGGGCGTATGGCTTCCGCTTGATCGCCTCGGTCAATTGGCCGCCTTCGTCATAACCGATATAGCCGGGCGGAGCTCCGATCAGCTTTGCTACCGAATGTTTTTCCATGTATTCGGACATGTCGATGCGCACCATGGCCTTTTCACTGTTAAAGATAAATTCGCTCAAAGCCTTGGCCAGTTCAGTTTTGCCTACTCCGGTCGGTCCCAGAAAAATAAAACTACCAATAGGGCGATGGGGATCCTGCAGCCCGGCCCGGGCCCGGCGCAATATTCGCGAAACTGCATTCAAGGCTTCGTCCTGACCGATCACTCGCTGTTTCAATATTTCTTCCATTTTGATAAGCTTTTCTTTTTCTCCGCCCAACAATTTGCTGACCGGAATGCCGGTCCATTTGGAAACTACTTCAGCGATATCCTCTTCACTGATCTCTTCGGTCAAAATCTTTTTTTCTTTTTGCAATTCTGAAAGTCTTTCCTGAACTGTTTCACTTTCTTTTTTATTTTCAGGCAATTTTCCGTATTGAATTTGCGAGGCCAGTTCATAATTGTTGTGCCTTTCGGCATCTTGCTGCTGCAAACGAAGTTTATCGTTTTCTTCCTTTAAGTCTCTTAATTTGTGGATTAGGCTTTTTTCTTTGTTCCAATGGGTCTTGATTTTTTCGCGGGCAATTTTTTGCAGGTCCAGCTCGGCCAAAAGGGACTTCAGCTTCTCTTTAGCGTCCCGGCTGTCTTCTTTTTTCAAGGCCTGGCGTTCGATTTCCAATTGCATTATTTTCCTTTCCAGTTCATCCAATTCCTCGGGCTGAGAATCCATTTCAATGCGCAGCTTAGATGAAGATTCATCGATCAGGTCGATAGCTTTGTCGGGCAGGAAGCGGTCGCTGATATAGCGGTTGGAAAGGGTGGCCGCGGCAATCAAGGCGGCATCGGTGATTTTCACGCCATGGTGGATTTCATATTTTTCCTTTAGCCCTCTGAGGATGGAAATGGTTTCTTCCACGGACGGTTCCTTGACCAGGACAGGTTGAAAGCGCCTTTCCAGGGCCGGATCTTTTTCGATATATTTTTTAAATTCGTTCAAGGTGGTGGCACCAATAGCCCTGAGTTGTCCCCGGGCCAGAGCCGGCTTGAGCATATTGGAGGCGTCCACGGAGCCTTCGGCCGCTCCGGCCCCGACAATGGTATGCAGCTCATCGATAAAAAGAATGATTTGGCCGTCAGATTCGGTCACTTCTTTGATCACGGCTTTCAATCGATCTTCGAATTCACCCCGGTATTTGGCGCCGGCCAGGAGTGAGCCGATATCCAGGGTAATAATTTTCTTATCTTTGAGCATTTCCGGAACGTCTCCCTGAACGATGCGCAAGGCCAACCCTTCTGCTATGGCGGTTTTGCCCACACCGGCTTCACCGATTAAAAGCGGATTATTTTTTGTGCGCCGGACCAGCACCTGCATGACGCGGCGAATTTCATCATCACGGCCGATGACCGGATCAAGCTTTCCTTCATGCGCCAATTGCACCAGATCGCGGCCATAGCGTTTCAACGCCTGAAATTTCTCTTCGGGATTGGGATCGGTAATGGTTTGATTGCCTCTGATTTCCATCAAGGCCTTTAAAAAAAGATCTTTGCTGATGCCGAAACGCAAAAAAATTTTTACCGCAGTTTCATTCAGGTCAATGATCGCCAAAAACAAATGTTCGCTTGAAACATACTCATCATGAAACTGGTCCGAAATAGCAGAAGCTTGAGAAATAACTTTTTTCAGGTTATTGCTCAAATATGGCTCCGCTCCCTGTACTTTGGGCAAGTGATTCAATTCCTTATTGGTTGCGGCCATCAAGGCTGATATGTCAGCGCCAATTTTTTTAATGGTTTCGCTGACTATATTTTCGGGAATAGACATAATGCTTTGAGCCAAATGCAAGGGGGTGATTTCCTGGTTGCCCAATGTAATGCCTAATTGCAGACTGTCCTGAATGGCCTGATTGGCTTTCAAGGTAAACTGTTCCTGGTTCATTTTAGCCTCTCTAAAAATCAATTATATCACTTTGGCTGGGGTTGGGAAATTGCTGAGTTCAGGAATTCGCATGGCTTTTTTTGACAAAACAATTGCCGCGTATTACTATTGGCTGTAATTGATAAGAGGAGGTAAAATGACACGTCATGGCATGATTGGATTGGCATTGGTTTTTTTGTTTGTGGTACCCGTGTTG
>JBAXOR010000062.1:0-6583 GCA_037133155.1 Chrysiogenales bacterium
TCAAGGCGAGTTCACGTCCATACAGCAAACGGAGAGTCTCATGGTGCCCAGCGCGACACACCTGAATCTGGTTCCCCTGCAGACGCTCCAGGTCAAAAATATGCAGCGGCTGGCCGCAGGTCATCATCACCAGGTTGGAAATGTCGACGATATTGTTGATCGGCCGCAAACCAAGGCTGAACAGCAGCTTCTGCACGGTGGGGTCCGATTCCCCCACCTGGACATCGCGGACAATGGCTCCGGAATACCGCCAGCAGTCAGCGGCGTTTTCGATGGCGATGGCAAATCCATCTTCGCTTCCAGCCAGATCCACTCCGGCGAGCGCCATGGGCAGGAAGCGGGCCTGGGTGATCTTGGCGGCGATCTCACGGGCGACGCCATAATGGGAAAGCCAATCGGGCCGGTTGGGGGTGATCTCGATTTCCAGAACAGTCTGTCCGTCCACCTGCAGCGTTTCGGCTGTTTCCAGGCCGATGCCGGCCAGCAGGTCTTTCAGGGCCGCATCCTCCAGGTCAAAGGCGACAAACTTTTTCAGGTAAGCGACATTAATCTTCATGTTTCACCCGAATTGGCCCAGCAGGCGCAGGTCATTCTCGTAGAGCAGGCGCAGGTCCGGAACTCCGTACTTGACCATGGCCACGCGCTCGATGCCCATGCCGAAGGCGAACCCCGAGTATTTTTCGGAATCGATGCCGCAGTTGAGCAGTACCTGGGGATGAACCATGCCGCTGCCCCCAAGCTCCAGCCAGCCGCTGCCTTTGCAGACCTTGCAATCGGGCTTGCGGCCGGAACACATGAAACAGCTGATATCGACCTCGGCCGACGGCTCGGTGAACGGGAAGTATCCCGGGCGGAAGCGGAGGACGATGTCCGGTCCAAAGAAAGAGCGGCAGAAGACTTCCAGCGTCCCCTTGAGGTGGGAGAAGTGGATGCCGCGATCCACCAGCAGCCCCTCCACCTGGTGAAAGCAGGGCGAGTGGGTGGCATCGGGATCGTCCTTGCGGAAGGCCTTACCTGGAGAAATGATCTTGAAGGGCGGCTTGTGGGCCAGCATGTAACGCACCTGCATCGGCGAGGTGTGGGTGCGCAGCACCAGTTCGTCATGGCCTTCCAGGAAAAAGGTGTCCTGCTCATCGCGGGCCGGGTGATGCTCGGGCATGTTCAGCTTGGTGAAGTTGTAGTCCTCCAGTTCGACCTCGGGGCCAAGGGCGATTTCATAACCCAAGTTCAGGAACAGATCCTCGATCTGCTGCTTTATGGCGGCGATCAGGTGGAAACGGCCGATGGGTAAAGCGGATACGGGTAGGGAATGGTCAGACCATTGCTCCCGGCTGCCGGTCTTGGTGCTGACGCTTTCCTGATTTTTGGCCAATTCCGTTTCGATCGTCGTTTTGAGCTGGTTGATAAGCTGGCCGGCCGCAGGTTTTTCCTGAGGCGGGCATTCCCTGAGCTTTAGAAGAAATTGGCTAACCAATCCCTTTTTTCGGCTAAGGTACCGCTCCTTCAGGGCGGCCAATTTTTCGGGAGATTGAGCTTGTGCTATTTCATTTAAAAAAGACTGTCGTACTCCTTCAATCTCTTTTTTGAGATCATCAATCATACCACTGGCTTACTTTTTTCGACAATGGTTTTGAACGCATCCGGCTCTGTGGCGGCGAGGTTGGCCAGCATTTTGCGGTTTATCTGGATATTGGCTTTTTTCAAATTGCAGATAAATACGGAATAGCTCATGTCGAACTCGCGGATAGCGGCATTGATACGGATATTCCACAGGGTGCGAAAATCCCTTTTACGGTTGCGGCGGTCACGGTAGGCGTAAGTCATCGCCCTTTTGACCGATTCCTTGGCCGAACGGTAATTTTTTCGCTTGGCGCCCCAAAATCCCTTGGCCATGACCAGTATTTTTTTGCGGCGCAACAGTTTTTTGTTTCCTCTGGTAACTCTAGGCATAGTGCCCTCCTATTTTGAATAAGGCAGCAATTCTTTGATTTTTTTAAATTCCGATTTGACCACCAGCGTCGATTGCTTCAAGCCCCGTTTGCGCTTGGAACTTTTCTTGGTCAACAAGTGTGAACCGAAAGCTTTGCTGCGTTTGATTTTCCCATTAGCTGTCACTCTAAAGCGTTTGCTGGCGCCTTTATGGGTTTTTAGTTTTGGCATCTTTTCCTCCTTTTTTTGCTCCGATCATGATATGACAAAAGAAACCCTCCCGCTTGGGAGGCGATTCAATTTCCGACATGTCCTTCAAAATTTCCATTACCCGGTTAACCATCACTTCCAACATTTCGGGTTTTCTTTTCTGGCGGCCGCGCAGCCAAATAGTCACTTTTACCTTGTTGCCTTCGGCCAAGAATTCCCTGATTTTTTTCAGCTTGACTTCGACATCATGCACACCGATAACCGGCGTGAATTTGATTTCTTTGACCAGGATTTTCCGCTGATGACGCTGGGCTTCGTGAGCTTTTTTCTGCAGCGAATAGAGAAACTTTCCATAATCGAGAATACGGCAGACCGGCGGCTTGGCTTCAGGTGAGATTTCGACCAGATCCAAATCTTTTTCTCTGGCAATTTCCAAAGCCTGGGCAATGGTAAGGATTCCAACCTGATTCTTTTCTTCATCAATCAGGCGGATTTCCATGGCCGTAATTTCTTCATTGATCCGATGCGGGTTCCTTTTGGGAATGGGTTTACTGAATCTCATAATTTAAACTTTTTTCCTCTATTTTGATTTTTATTTTAGTGATGAATTCGGGAAGCGCCATCTTGCCTTGATCACCCTTTTTATGGACGCGGTAAGAAATATTTCCTTCCTGCTGCTCATGGCTGCCAATGACAATTATATAAGGGATTTTCTGCATTTCAGCGTCGCGGATCTTGCGGTTGACCCCCTCGGCGCGGGCATCGAGCTCAGCGCGTAAATCGTGTTTGCGCAGTTGCTCAAGGACACCACGTGCATACGGCAGGCAGTCGTCGCTCACTGGAGCAATGGCGACCTGAACCGGTGCCAGCCACAACGGGAAAAAACCGTTGTAATGCTCTATTAAAACCCCGAAAAAACGCTCCAGGGAGCCCAATAACGCCCGGTGCACCATGTAAGGCTGATGCGCGGCGCCATCGGCGCCGATATACTTCATGTTGAAACGTTCCGACATATTAAAATCAAACTGAATGGTGGTGCATTGCCAATAGCGGCCCAAGGCATCCTTGATCTTGATATCGATCTTTGGTCCATAGAACACGGCTTCACCTTCCATGCGCTCAAATTCCAACCGGCGCACGGTCAGAGCCTTGACTAGAGATGCCTCGGCCTGAAGCCACATGGCGTCGCTGCCGGCATATTTGCCGGTAATCTGCGGATCACGGACCGAAAGTTCAATTTTGAAATCAGCGAAACCGAAAGATTTGAGCAAATCGAGCGAGAAATCAAGGACGCGCAGGATTTCAGCGTCAATCTGTTCGGGAGTGCAGATGATGTGGGCATCGTCCTGGGTGAAACCGCGCACGCGCAACAATCCGTGCAGGGTGCCGCTGCGTTCATAGCGGTAAACCGTCCCCAGTTCTGCCCAGCGCAGGGGCAGGTCGCGGTAGGAACGCTGGGTCGATTTGTAAATCATGATGTGGAACGGGCAATTCATGGGTTTCAGGTAATAGTTCATCCCGTCAATGTCCATGGGGGCATACATGGAGTCCTTGTAAAAATCCAGGTGCCCCGATGTCTGCCATAGCCATTCACGACCGATGTGTGGCGTATAGAGGAGATCGTAACCGCCCTGGTAATGTCGTTTTTTCCAATATTCCTCGATCACATGCCGGATACGCGCCCCCTTGGGATGCCAGTAAACAAGACCCGGACCGGCTTCCTCCTGCAGGGAGAAAAGATCGAGGGTTTTGCCCAGCAGCCGGTGATCACGTTCTTTGGCTTCTTTTAGCAGGCGTAAATGTTCTTTCAAGGCTTCGCTATCGGCAAAGACGGTGCCGTAAACACGCTGCAGGGAATGGCTCTTTTCATCACCTTTCCAATAAGCGGCAGCCACACTGAGCAGTTTGAAATGTTTCATTAAACCGGTAGAAGGCAGATGCGGCCCGCGGCACAGGTCAACGAATTCACCCTGTTTGAACACCGACACCTCGTCGCCGCTGACTTTTTCTTCCAGCAACTCAACCTTTAAATGCTGCCGGCGCGACTGGAAATAGTCCTTGGCCTGCTTTTTAGACCATATTTGTTTTTGGATCGGCAGATTTTGCTTTACCAGGTGCGCCATCTTGCTGGCGATCTGCTCCAGATCGCTTTCCAAAAAAGGCCGCAACATCAAAAAATCATAATAAAATCCGTTTTCCACGGCCGGACCGACGCCGTACTGAACTCCGGGAAACAGTTCTAAAACAGCCTGGGCCAACAGATGAGCGCAGGAATGGCGATAAATTTCCAATGCTTCGGGAGAATGCGGATAAATCTCCCGCACATCGTCACCGGGAACAGTTGGCGCACCTATCCCTTTCAGTTCGCCGTTTATTTTAAGTAAAATCGCCTTTTCTTTTTCCATTTTTAAATTTAGGCGCGGGCGGGCTCGAACCGCCGACCTCTACCGTGTCAAGGTAGCGCTCTAACCAACTGGGCTACGCGCCTTTACTTTTCCCTCTTATTTAACCAGTTTTTTCAGTTCTTTGCCAGCCACGAACTTGGGAACTTTTTTCTTGGGGATATTGATCTTGGCGCCGGTTTTGGGGTTTCTGCCCACCTTGGCTTTTTTCTCAATGACCTTGAAGGTTCCAAACCCAACCAATGTCACTTTGCCGTCCCTTTTCTTTAACACATCACCGATCACCGTGACCAGGGTATCAATGACTTTGATGGCATTGCTCTTGATGATAGTGGAATCCTTAACCATGTGCTGGGCAATTTCACTCTTGTTCATTTCGAATCCTCCTTCTTAATGATAAAAGTAAATTTACCTTAAAAACAACCGAAAGTCAATACCCACAATAAAAAAACAAAACTGTTTTTTATCATCTTGATCGCCGCGGCGTATTCCGAAATTTCGCTTTTTTGATCCATCCGGACGTTGAACCGAAAAAACTGATTTGCATTTTAGATAAAAATCCATTACAATGAACCGTTCTAAAATGAGAAACCTGAGGAAATTCAATGGCAGAAGAATTGTTAAAAAGCATCATGCAGATCAGCCGGGAGCGCGGCGTCAATCCCGACATCTTTTTTTCTGCCATAAAAGAAGCGCTGCTGATTGTTTCCAAGCGGTTTTTTGACCCCGAAGCCGAAATTCAAATTGAAATCGACGAGGAGAAAGGCGCGATACAGGTTTATGTCAGCAAAATGGTGGTCAAGGAGATCAGCGATCCGTTGGGGGAAATCAACTGGAAAGACGCCTTGAAATACGATTCCAAGGCCAGGGAAGGCGATATGATCAAGATCCACATGCCCGGTGAAACCCTGGGCAGGGTTGCCGCCCAGACCGCCAAACAGATCATCCTGCAAAAAATACTCAAAGCCGAACAGGAAAACATTTACGACAAATACTCCCCGCTGACCGGCACCCTGATGTCTGGAGAAATACGCCGCATCGAGAACGATAACATCATTCTGGGGCTGGAAATGGGCGAAGCCATCCTGCCGCCCAAGGAACTTTCTCCCAAGGACATTTTTAAGCGTGGTGAAGTCATCAATTTCCTGATCAAAAGGGTTTTTGTCGAAGGCAAGGGTCCCCTGGTTCTGGCCACCCGCTATATGAATGATTTTGTGGCCGAACTGATCAAAAAGGAAGTGCCGGAAGTAGCCGAAAACATCGTCAAAATATACGCCATTGCGCGCGAACCGGGGATCAAATCCAAGGTGGCCGTTTACTCGACCGACAAAGCCATTGACCCGGTCGGCGCCATTGTCGGCATGAACGGCAACCGGGTTTTGGCGATCAGCAAGGAACTGCGGGGTGAACGGATTGATGTGATCGCCTGGAGCAGCGCTCCCGAAAGATTCATCGCTTCCGCCCTGACTCCGGCCGAAGTCGTCAAAGTGCATCTGATCGATCCGGTAAATCATGTGGCTGAGGTTACCGTAAAAGATGAAACCCTGTCGGCGGCTATCGGCAAAAAGGGAGTCAATATCAAGCTTGCTTCCAAACTGACCCAATGGGACATACAGATTTCCAACCGCAAGTTCGAACATATCGAAGAGCCGCAAAAAAAACAATAGGAGGGCGCTTTATATGGCTACCATTAAACTTCATGAAGCCACCAAGCAATTTGAAATAGCAAATAAACTGGCCATGTTCTTTCTGGAAAAAGTAAACCTGCCAGTCAAATCACACTCCTCGGTAATCACCGTGGAACAGCTTGAATTGTTGCGCGAATTTGCCGCCAGCTCGGAAAAGGTAAAGGCCCTGGAAGCTGATTTGAAAAAAGGCGTTGCAGCCAAACCTTTGCCATTGCCGCCGCCGCTCCCGCAGCCCCCAAAAAAGAAAAGCGGCGCGACAACACAGCCCGCAGCCAAAATAATCCGGGTTCCGGCAGAGAATAAACAGGCCGCGACTGAAAAAAAGCAAATTTCCCTAAAAGTGACCGGGACAAA
>JBAXOR010000063.1:0-6549 GCA_037133155.1 Chrysiogenales bacterium
AACCATGTTTTCCCGGGAATACACTATCAGCCCTGAGCAGATGGGAGTTGGGGATGAATTTTTCCTGAAAATTGAGAGTGACAAGGTTTTTATACCGGCCAAAGTAATTCCCGGAAGTACTGAT
Source organism: Chrysiogenales bacterium (assembly GCA_037133155.1). GTDB lineage: Bacteria > Acidobacteriota > Aminicenantia > UBA2199 > UBA2199 > UBA2199. The sequence goes on from JBAXOR010000063.1 coordinate 125, forward strand.
AGCCGCGAACTGGGCATGCAAATCTTTTTCATTTATTTCCGCGAAAAACTCCAATAAGGATGCCGGACGCTTCCACCGGCAGCAGGCAAGATGCAGGACAGTGATCTCAAGGAACTGATGGCCGTCGAAGGCAGCATGGAAGCCGAAATCATCAAGTCCAAGCTGGAAAGTTTCCAAATCCCGGTTTTGCTGAAATTTGAATCTGCGGGCCATATCTTCGGGATCACCATGAACGGTCTGGGCAAGGTAAAAATCATGGTTCCGAAATCATTTTTGCAAGCAGCCAGGAAACTTTTGGCAAAATAGTAACATCGAAGCCGCCAGGGAATTATAATTTAAATTGCTTGAACGCTGCCGCCAGGCGGCCTAATTCTGCTTGGGAATTCAAATCGTATTTGATAATGCTCAGGGAAATATATTGGTTTTGCACGGCCCAGATATCGCTGCCTTCCTGGCAGCTGTAATTTGGTGTCCCGGTTCCGATCCAGTAATATTTGCGGCCGCGCGGGTCAACCCTTTCAATGATATCGGGAGTGTAGCGTTTATTGCCCAGGGAGGTTACGGCTATTTCTCCGCGGTTGGGGAAAGGAATATTCAAATTGTAAATAACATTATCATGGGCGTAAACAAATAATTTTTCCAGAATTCTGGCAGTGATTTCCGCTCCCTGATTGAATTCAAATTCCTGTTGTTGATATTGTCCCAAGCCGGCGATCAATGAAATGGCCAGTGACGGGATGCCGTAAAGGAACCCGGAAAAAGCTCCACCAACGGTCCCTGAAAAGAAAATATCTTCGGATAGGTTTTCTCCCAGGTTCATTCCCGAGAGGATAAAGTCCGGTTTTTGGGGGAGGATTTTCTGCAGGGCTATATTGACGCAGTCGGCGGTTGTGCCGTTGACGGCAAAGATATTCTCCTCGACTTGGTTGATGCGCAATGGCTGGTTTAAAGTCAAGGCCATGCTTATGGCGCTTTTTTCGCGGTCCGGAGCTACGATCCAGACGCAGTATTTTTTTTCAAGGACTGCCTTTAAAGAACTTATGCCTTTGCTGTAAAATCCATCATCATTGGTTAATAATACTGTTTTCATTTTGCTTGAAAGAAACAAATCAAGTCGGGGCGAGTGGATTCGAACCACCGACCACACGCACCCCAAGCGTGTACGCTAACCAGACTGCGCTACGCCCCGGCTTATTTAATTTTTATCATCTTTGGCGAGTAAAGTCAATATCTCATCAAGGCCGCGGCGGATTCTTTTTACTTTTTCGTGATTGATTGGTCCCGGTGCGGGCGAACGTTGGCCATTGGCAAATTCACCAAAGTTTTGCAGCAACAAGTCCCTGATCTTGATTTTGTCGCATTTATAGCGGCTTATCCACTCTTTGATTTTCAGGATGATTTCAACGTCGAGGCGGCTGTAAAATTTTTCACCGCTCTGGTTGGTGACCGGGGAAAAAGCCGTGAATTCTTTTTCCCAGTAATCCAAAACCCGGCCGTCAAGTTTGGTCAGCTGCATGACTTCTTTGCGCCGGAAAGTAAGTTTTTCCGGGATTATATTTTCAGCCATTTCCCATAACCATTTCCATTGCAACAAAATTATTATGACCGGCGGCAAATTTTTTAAGGTTAATCATTTTTTATAAAGTGTTTTAAAAGTTGATCGCCAAGCTGCCGCCGAAATAAAAACCATTTTTAAATCCGGCTTCGCCGCGCAGGACGAATTTGTTGGCGAAGTTGGCTATGATGCCGATCGGAATATGCCCAACCGGCAGGAATATTTTTTCTAACACGGTTTTTTGGATGGTGGTGCCAAGTTCGTCCATGTAGGATCCTTCGGCAAAGATGCTGGTTCGGCCTATGCCGATCCCGCCGCCAACATATGGATGGATCGGAGAACTGGGGAATATGTGCATTAAAATGGTAGCAGTAAAACTAATCTGAATGATTTCGCCGGAACCGAACATCCGGTTATTAAATTGTTCGACCCGGAAATAACCACTGCCCGCCAGGCGGCTGTATTCAAGACAATAAATTCCGCTAAAAACCGATTGTGGTCCCTTTTCGCCGTAAGAATGGACTTCAAATGCAAAAGCCGTCCCTTGTAATTGCGGATGTTCATAAAAAACCAGGTCCAGTAAAGCGTTGGGAATACCAAAAACGCTTATCCTGGCTCCGACCCCGAAACGGGGTATTTTTTCTCTGGCGCTGATACTTATGCTCAACAGTAAAAAACAGGCGACTAAAAATTTTATTTTCATTTTATTCCTAATCTAAACGGTAATTAGGTGATTCTTCGGTTATAATCACGTCATGGACGTGGCTTTCCTTTAAACTGGCATTAGTGATGCGCATAAAGCGGGCCTTTTTTCGCAATTCGGCGATAGTGCGGCAGCCGGTAAGGCCCATGCCGGCCCTGACGCCGCCGATAAGGAGGGGGATCAGATTCATGACTGTACCGCGATAGGGAACCCGGCCTTCGATTCCTTCCGGGATCAGCTTGGATTCAGAATATTCATCATCCTGGAAATAGCGGTCGCGGCTGCCTGCTTTCATGGCCGCGATAGAGCCCATGCCGCGGTATTTTTTATAAGACCGACCCTGATAAATCACCATTTCTCCCGGGCTTTCGTCGGTGCCGGCCAATATGGAGCCAATCATTACGGCATCAGCTCCGGCGGCAAGTGCTTTGGTAATATCACCGGAAAATTTGATCCCGCCGTCAGCGATTACCGGGACGCGGTCAGCGCTTTCCCCGGCCACGGCCATGATCGCCGATATTTGCGGTACTCCGGCCCCCGTAACCACCCGGGTAGTGCAAATCGAACCGGGCCCGATTCCGACTTTTAAGCCATCCACGCCCAGTTTGAGCAGATCCCTGGCCGCCGCGGCGGTGGCGATATTGCCCACGACCAGATCCACATTGTCAGCTACCGTCCTGATCTTTTCAATGGTTTGCAACACTTTGTGTGAATGGGCATGTGAGGTGTCGATGACGATCACATCGGCTTTGGCTTCGATTAGGGCCCTTACCCGCTCCAGGGTATCGGTGCCGGTACTGACTGCGGCGCCCACCAGCAGTCGGCCCATTTTGTCTTTGGAAGCAGTTGGGAATTTTTCGGTCTTTAAAATATCCTTGAAAGTGATTAAACCTTTAAGAAAATTATCTTTATCAACTACCGGCAGTTTTTCGATGCGGTTGATATGCAGCAGGTGTTTGGCTTCAGTCATGGTGAAGTTAACCGGAGCGGTGATCAGGTTTTTAGCTTTCATAATGGTCGAGATTTTTTCGGTAAAATTAGTGGCGAAACGCAAATCACGGTTGGTTAAAATTCCCACCAGTTTCCCCTGTTCATCGATAATGGGCAGTCCGGAAATTCCTTTTTCTTTTACCAGCTGCAGGGCCTCCTGAATGGTGTTGTCCGGCCGCAGGGTGATGGGGTTGACGATCATGCCCGATTCCGAACGTTTGACTTTAAGCACTTCTCCGGCTTGATCTTCGATGCTCAGATTCTTATGAATGACGGCCATGCCCCCGAGTTGAGCCATGGCGATGGCCATTCGCGATTCGGAAACGGTATCCATGGCGGCCGATACCAGGGGAATGCGCAGTTGGATGTGCCGCGAAAATAAAGTGACGGTATCGGCCTGGTGGGGCAGAACTTCCGAATAATCGGGAACCAGCAGCACGTCGTCGAAGGTCAAGCCTTCAGCAGTGACTATTTTGTCTTCGCAATTCATCTTCTTTTTTTATTTTTTTTGCCGGGCATTTTGAATGTCGGGGAGGCAATTTTAGTTTTCTTTTTTTTTCGCCAATCTTCGATTTCGTCATCGCTTACCGGCCGGAAAAGGAACAGGAAACGGAGAATTTCTTCGTCGATGCGGTTAAGCAGGGATTCATACATCTGGTAGCTTTCTTTTTTATATTCAATGAGCGGATCTTTTTGGGCATAGCCGCGCAAACCAATGCCCTCTTTCAAGTGATCAATGTTGAGCAAATGGTCTTTCCACTGGGAATCGATTACCTGCAGCATGATCATCCTTTCCAATTCGCGCATTTGCCCTGAGCCGACGATGGTTTCCTTTTCCGCGTAAAAGGATTTGATGCTGTTCAGGATACTTTCTTTTAAAAGCAGGGGTGGGAGATCATGGTAATCTTCCTTGATCGTCTGTTTGACATCCAGTCCGAATTGCAGTTGGATTTCCTTTTGAAAAGACTCAAAGTCCCATTCGCCGGCTTCCTTGTTCTCGTCGATATAAAAGGAGAAGATTTCATTGTAGAGATCTTCTACAAGCTCGAGAATATAATCTTTAAAATCCTTGCCGAAAAGAATATCGCGGCGCAGGGAGTAAATATGCTGGCGCTGCTTGTTCATCACGTCGTCATATTCAAGCAGATGTTTGCGGATGGAAAAATTCTGACCTTCGATTTGCTTTTGAGCGTTTTCAATAGCCCGTGACACCAGCCGGTTTTCCAAAGGAACGCCATTGCTCATGCCGGCCCTGACCAGCATGCCGCGTATGCGGTCCGAACCCAGTATTTTCATCAGATCGTCTTCCAGGGAAATGTAAAAACGGGAGGAACCGGGATCGCCCTGGCGGCCGGAACGGCCGCGCAGCTGGTTGTCGATGCGGCGAGCCTCATGGCGTTCGGTGCCCAGGATGTGCAGACCGCCGCGCTCAACCACAATAACATGTTCGTGGTTTACCTGTTCGCCTATTTCTTGGCCGACTTTTTCCGCTACTACCGGCGGTGCTGTTTCCAGGCTGAAACCCTTTTTTTTTAATTCTTCCCGGAGCAAGGCCTCGATATTTCCACCGAGCAGGATATCGGTACCGCGTCCGGCCATGTTGGTGGCGATGGTTACCGAATTGAGCCTTCCGGCCTGGGCCACAATCTCGGCTTCCATCTCATGGTACTTGGCATTCAGCACCACGTGGCGGATCTTTTCCCGGTGCAGCTTGCGGCTGAGCAATTCCGAATTTTCAATCGAGATTGTCCCCACCAGAACCGGCTGGCCTTTTTCGTTCAGGGCCTTGATCTCTTTAACCACGGCGTCCCATTTTTCTTCTTTGCTGCCGTAAATCACGTCACGGAATTCGGTGCGGATCAATGGCTGATTGGTTGGAATTTCAACAACATCCAAATGATAGATATGAGCGAACTCCGCCGCTTCGGTTATGGCTGTACCGGTCATACCGGAGAGTTTCTTATACATGCGGAAATAGTTTTGAAAGGTAATGGTGGCCAGGGTTTGATATTCCTGCTCGACCTTTACATTTTCCTTGGCTTCCAGGGCCTGGTGCAATCCGTCGGAATAGCGGCGCCCGGGCATGATGCGGCCGGTGAATTCATCGACGATCAACACTTGCTCGTCCTTGACCAGGTAATCGACATCGCGATTAAATATTAGATGGGCTTTAAGGGATTGATATATTTGGTGGAGCAAATCCATATTTGGCAAATCGTAAAGGTTGTCAATACGGAAAAATTTCTCGGCTTCAATGATGCCGCTTTCGGTCAAAATCACGGTTTTGGACTTCTCATCATGGTCGAAATATTCTTTACTGCGCTTGATTCTGGCCACAAATTCATTGACCCGGTAATAAAACGATGTCGATGCCTCGGTGGGGCCAGAAATGATCAGCGGCGTCCGGGCTTCATCGATGAGAATGGAATCGACCTCATCGACGATGGCGAAATTAAACTCACGCTGGCTCAGGCTGTTTACGTCGAATTTCATGTTGTCGCGCAGGTAGTCGAAACCGAATTCGTTGTTGGTCCCATAAGTGACGTCACAGGCATAGGCCTGCTGACGCTGCTGGTCATCCATCTCGTGCTGGATGACCCCCACGGAAAGGCCCAGGAATTGATAGATTTTGCCCATCCATTTCGAGTCTCTGTTGGCCAGGTAGTCGTTGACAGTAACGACATGGACGCCTTTGCCGTTCAGCGAGTTCAAATAGGCGGGCAAGGTGGCGGCCAGGGTTTTCCCCTCACCGGTTTTCATTTCGGCGATTTTTCCCTGGTGCAATACCATGCCGCCCAGCAGTTGTACGTCAAAATGTCTCATATTCAGGGTACGCCGCGCCGCTTCGCGTACTACGGCAAAAGTTTCGACTAAAAGGTCATCGAGTGTTTCGCCATTCAGCGCTCTTTTTTTAAATTCACTTGTTTTGCCGCACAATTGTTCGTCGCTCATTTGGCGCATGGCTGGTTCGAGGTCATTGATGAGGATGACCTTCGGTTGCAGGCGCTTCAGGTCGCGTTCAGTTTGGGTGCCGAATATTTTGCGAATGATAAATTTAAACATTGTTATCCTATTATAACAGAAACAACGGTTTTATTTCAAATTGGAGAACATATTAAAAGCGCCTGGCTTAATTGCAGTTAATTGGTTTTTCTTTTTATCGCCGAATCCAGCAGG
>JBAXOR010000064.1:0-6531 GCA_037133155.1 Chrysiogenales bacterium
ATAGGAGCCTAGAAACGAACCCAGCAAAGCGAAAAAAGCGCTAAGCAAAGCCACGCGGGTATCGATCAATCCGTGCTGGTGATAGCGCAGGGTGGCGAAAAAAGTGCCGAAACTGGAGGAAAATTTGTTGGTGCCCAGGACATAATGGGGCGGCAGTCCGGCGGCCAGGTAGGCTGGAACCGAAAGGAGCCCGCCGCCGCCGGCGATCGAATCGACCAGACCCGCTAAAAAAATTGCCGGCAAGATGATTAAATATATTTGCAGCATATTTAAATTAATTATTGGTACTGATTGCGGGCAATTGTTTAGCCTTTGCCGAAATTATCGTGCCAGAGATGAAACTGCATCAAAGCCCATAGCCGGTGCGAATGGTTCTCACGGTTTTGCAGGTGTTCATGGATCATGGTTTGCACATAGGGATAGTTGAAAAACCCCATGGCAGCGATTCGTTTTTCGGACAGGGTTTCCAGCATAAGCTCTTTTAGTTCGTTTTTTAACCAGTTTTTAATTGGGATGGAAAATCCCTGTTTCTGGCGGTAGATGATTTTTTGATCAAGAACTCCTGCCATGGCTTTTTTGAAAAACCACTTGCCAGTTCCGTTCCTGACTTTCCAGTCAGCCGGTAGGGAAAAGGCGAATTCCACCAGTTTGTAGTCCAGCAGCGGCGCGCGCGCTTCCAGCGATGCGGCCATGGTCATGCGGTCGACTTTGACCATGATGTCATCGGCCAGGTAGGTCTTCAAGTCCAGATACAAATCTTGGTTAATGCCGGAAAACTGCCGGCTGCGCTTGAAAAACGATTGGAACGGTTCGCGTTCAGGCAGGTCGAGTGCGAAAGAATTGCGCTGGAAAGCCGGGGTATAGAGGCGTGACTTTTGCAGGGCGGTCAGAAACAGCATCCAGCGGAAGTGGTGGTTGGCCGCTGAATTGGCAAAGCCTTCGGCAAAGCGTTTGCTGCGGTTGACCAGCCCTTTTTTCAATGCCGACGGCGGCAGCAGGCGCATGGTTTGTCCGATCAGGGCTCGCAGCGGGCGCAAAGGAGAAAGGTCAATAAAGCGCGCCAATTTTTGGGCCATATAATGTTCATAGCCACCGAAAATTTCGTCGCCGCCGTCACCAGACAGGGCAACAGTCACTTTTTCTCTGGCGCTGCGGGCGACCAGAAAGGTGGGGAAATTGGAAAAATCTCCTAAAGGTTCGTCAAGACAGGCGGCCAGCTGCAGAACCAGGTCGTGGATATCGGCGTTTAGTGTTTTTTCGCAATGGTCGGTCTTGAATTTTTCAGCCACCAGACGCGAATACGGCAATTCACTGTAAGATTTTTCTTCGAAACCGATGGAAAATGTCTTGATGGGCACGGTCGAAATTTTAGCCATCATAGCTACAATCGCGCTGGAGTCGATGCCGCCTGACAAAAACGCGCCCAGCGGGACATCGGAAATCATGCGCAGGCGCACCGCTTCTTCGAGCAGGTAAAGAAATTCCTCGCGGGCCTGAACGAAATCAGGCCGGCTTTCATGGACCGGAACATCCCAGTATTCGCTTAAAGTTATCTTGTTGTTTTCGTAGACCAAAATGTGCCCGGCCGGCAGTTTCTTGATGCTGGCCAGAATCGAATATGGAGCCGGGATATATTCGAGGGTCAGAAAAAAATCAAGCGCTTCCGGGTCTACGGCGCGATCTATGCCTGGGTATTGCAGAATGGCTTTGATCTCGGAGCCAAAAACCAGGTTGCGGTTATTTTTCAGGCAATAATACAGAGGTTTTTTGCCGACATGATCCCTGGCCAGGATCAGGCGACTATTTTTTTTGTCGTAAATGGCGAAAGCGAACATGCCGCGTAGTTTTTTTACAAATTCCAGTCCGAATTCTTCGTAAAGGTTGACCACCACTTCGGTATCGCTTTGGCTGTGGAAGCTGTAGCCCAGTTCGATGAGTTCACGACGCAGCTCTTGGAAATTGTACACTTCGCCGTTATAGGCGATCCAGGAGTTGCCCGATTGCGAGCACAGGGGTTGATGACCGGTGGTGAGGTCGATGATGCTTAAACGCCGGACCGCCAGCCCGATGCCTTGCTGCTGGAAAAAACCGTCATCGTCGGGACCGCGGTGAACGATCTGGTCGTTCATTTTTTTCAGGGTTCCGTCATCGGCTTCTTTTTCAAATCGTAAAAAACCGCAGATACCACACATGGATTCACCCTTTGTTCAAATCAGAAAGATATGCACTCCCCGGCCGCGTCGCAGTTGAAAACGAATTTAAAAAAATATTTTTATAAAATCGCAACACATAAAAGTGAAAAAATATCTGTTCTAGTTCCGGCAAGCGCAGAAGATGATCGTTATTATTTAAAGCTTTTTATAGCCTCGTTTTCGTCTTGGAAAGTTTCAAAAACCGTGATCAGTTTGGTGACGCTCAACAGATCCTTGACTTTGTTGGTTAGATTGACGATCTTGATCGTACCGCCGGCTTTTTTAAGGGTGGTGTAGGAGCGGACAACTTCGCCCAGACCTGTTGAATCAAGGTAGGGAACTTCGGCGAAATTCAATACCAGCTGCCTTTCATTTTCCTTGAGGGTGGCATCAATGGATTGCCTGAGTTCGTCAATGCCCTCGCCGCTCAGTATTTTCCCTTTCAAGTCAAAGATGATGACATTACCCTTTTTTCTTTTTTCTATCTTCATTTTTCTTCTCCTTTACCAGTTTCAAAACCATTATATAGCATACAAAAAAATAAAATTCAATCTCTTTTTTTATTTCATTTCACAACATTCACTTTCAACAAGATGCAAAATTGGCATTCGCCAAATTTATTGCTATACTGTTCGGATTAATGGGAAAAACGAAGATGAGCAGCCAGGACCTGTCTCTATTGCATCATAAGCCAAAGTTCAGTGAACAGGACGCGGTCGCCATTGCAAAAAACACGTTTGCTGTGCAGGCCGTGGCCCGATCATTGCCCAGCGAGCGAGATCAAAATTTTTTAATGACCACGGCAAGTGGGGAACGCAGCATCTTGAAAATTGCCAACGCCAGGGAAGAGTGGGGCGTATTGGAAACCCAGAACCGAGTCATGCGCCATCTGGAAAAAAGGCTGTCTTTTTGTCCAAAAGTCATCGCCGCTAAAAACGGTGAATTCATCAGCGAAATCGCTTTGCCAACAGGGGAAAAACACTTTGCCCGCCTGGTTACTTATTTGCCGGGGAGACCGCTGGCGACTGTCAAAAGGCATAGCGTCGGCCTCATGACCGATCTGGGCCGCTGTATGGGAGAGATCGATAAAGCCTTGGCCGATTTCGACACTCCCGGCGCCCTCCGGGATTTTCACTGGGATCTGGCCAGTGCCCCGGAGCTGATCGCGAAACATTTGCCGCTCATCAAGGATCCTCTGTTCAAGGAACTGATAGAAAAAGGCAATGAGGATTTCAATCGCTGTATCGCCCCCTTGTTGCCCGGTTTGCGTCGCAGCATAATTTTCAACGATGCCAACAATTACAATATCCTAGTAGGGGGCGGGGAAGACCTTTTCAGCAAAGACCAGCAGGTGGTTGGCATAATCGATTTCGGTGATATGGTCTATAGCTATACCGTCGGCGACCTGGCAGTGGCTATTGCTTACGCTGTCCTCGATAAACCGGACCCACTCGCTGTTGCCGCTCAAATCGTGGCGGGCTTTCATGTTGTCTTTCCCCTTGAAGAAAGGGAAATCGCGGTTCTTTTTGATCTGGTGCGCCTGCGCTTATGTCTGAGCGCCTGTCTGGCTGTTCAGCAACAGAGCCAGCGTCCTGAGGACGAATATTTATCCATCAGCCAGGAAGCGATTCGCCAAACCTTGCCGCAATTGTTCGGGATTCAGCGGCGATTTGCCGAAGCCAAATTTCGCCACGCCTGTGGCCTGCCTGCTTTGCCCCGAGCCGCCGCGATCAATGACTGGTTGCGGAAAAATCAAAAAAACATGGCCGCGGTCGTAGGTCAAAAGCTGCAGACCGAACCTTTGTTGGTTTTTGATTTGGGCATCGCCAGCCCCTATATGGCGGGAAATCCCGAAAACAATTGTGAAACGGAACTTAGTCACCGGCTTTTCAACGCCATGAAACAGGCTGGAGTGAAAATTGGCATTGGCCGTTATAATGAAGCCCGAATGCTTTACGCGTCGCCTTTGTTTGTCAAGGGTGACATCTATGCTGCAACCAATCGTACCGTGCACCTGGGCATGGATATCTTCATGGCCGCGGGATCAGCGGTGTGTGCATTGCTTGATGGCGAGATATTCACTTTTGCCCGTAACCAGGCGCCGCTCGATTACGGGCCGGTCATTATCCTGCAGCATCAAACAGACGCCGGCGATACGTTCTATACCCTTTACGGACACCTGAGCATCGATTCGTTATCCGAATTGCAAACCGGGCAAGCCGTAAAAAAGGGACAAATTATCGGCAAAATCGGCAGCGCCGACGTTAACGGAGGCTGGACGCCTCATCTGCATTTTCAGATTATGCTGGACTTGCTGGAAATGGGCTGCGACTTTCCAGGAGTTGCCAATGCCAATGAACGTGAGTTGTGGGGCCTGTTTTCCCCTGATCCCAACCTGATCCTGGCTGTTCCGGAAAAGCTTTTCCCCACACCCGAGCCAGCCAAAAAGGAAACCCTGGCTGCCCGGCAACGGTCTGTCGGCACGAGTGTCAGCCTCAGTTACCGGGAACCGCTCAAAGTGGTCCGTGGCTGGATGCAATACCTGTTTGATGAAACTGGACGCCGTTACCTGGATGCCTACAACAATGTCCCCCATGTCGGGCACTGTCATCCCGCTGTTGTCGCTGCGGCCCTGCGCCAAATGAATGTTCTCTATACCAATACACGCTACCTTCACGATACCATCAACCGTTATGCTGAAAGTTTATGCGCTACGCTGCCGGCGCCATTGAGCGTTTGTTTTTTTGTCAATTCGGCCAGTGAAGGCAATGAATTGGCCCTGCGCCTGGCGCGAACCTATACCGGGCAGAAGGACATGATCGTCCTGGAAGCAGCTTACCACGGCCATACCACGTCGCTCATCGATATCAGCCCTTACAAGCATGCCGGACCGGGCGGCCAGGGAGCTCCGGATTGGGTGCATACTGTCCCTCTGGCCGATGTCTATCGCGGACCTTATAAAGCCGGGGATGCGCAAGCCGGAATCAAGTATGCCGGCCACGTTAAGGATGTAATTGACCTGCTGCATAAACAGGGCCGGGCCCCGGCCGGCTTCATCGCCGAAAGCTGCCCCAGTGTGGGCGGCCAGATATTTTTCCCGCAAGGATATTTGCCGGAGGTCTACCGCCACATTCGCCAAGCCGGAGGAATATGTATTGCCGATGAAGTGCAGACGGGCTACGGCCGTATCGGCAGCCATTTCTACGCTTTTGAAAAACAGGGGGTAGTGCCCGATATAGTTGTCCTCGGCAAGCCGATTGGCAATGGTCATCCCCTCAGCGCGGTGATCACCACTGTTGAAATCGCGGCCGCTTTCGACAACGGCATGGAGTTTTTCAGCACCTTTGGCGGCAATCCGGTTTCCTGCGCAATCGGCGAAACCGTGCTGCGGATTGTACAGGAAGAGCACCTGATGGAGCACGCCCTGGTTGTCGGCGAACAGCTAATTGCGGGATTGAAGCCATTTGTGGAACGCTATCCTATTGTGGGCGATGTGCGCGGCAGCGGGCTTTTCCTGGGTATTGAGCTGGTCAAAGATCGCCGGACTCTGCAGCCGGCGGCAGAAGAAGCCGCCTTTATTGTCAACCGCATGCGCGAGCTCGGCATCCTTATTGGCAGCGACGGTCCATTGCATAATGTCTTGAAAATCAGACCGCCCATGCCTTTCAATAAAGAAAACGCCGATTTTTTGCTGACTACCCTGGACCGGGTTTTGGCAGAGAACTTCGCCGACTTACCAGCGCTTTAAATTATCGATGGAAACTGAAATAAACATGAATGCCTTGAAAGGCAAGGAGGATTGATGAAGCAGTGGTATGAATCGTTGTTTGAAAACTATGGACAAAAATATGACAATGAAGTTTTCACCCGGGGCACAATTGGAGAATGCAACTTTATTGAAAAGGAAATCAATTTTAATAAACAACTGAAAATATTGGATGTCGGCTGTGGCACTGGCAGGCATAGTCTCGAATTGGCCAGGCGCGGATACCACCTGACCGGCATTGACTTGTCGGATTCCATGTTGAAAAAAGCCTGGGAGAAAGCCCTGGCGCAAAACCTGTGCGTTGATTTTCAAATCCGGGACGCCAGAAAACTGCCGTTTGTCGATGAATTCGATCTGGTGATCATGCTCTGCGAAGGCGCTTTCCCGTTGATGGAAACCGATGAAATGAATTACCAGATTCTCCAAAGTGCAGCCAATGCCTTGAAACAAAACGGTAAACTCATATTTACGACCTTGAACGGCTTGTTTCCCTTGTTCCATTCGGTCAAAGATTTTCTAACCTCGCAAGCGCTGGAAGGCAATACCACCAGCGACAAAAATTCGTTCGATTTA
>JBAXOR010000065.1:0-6518 GCA_037133155.1 Chrysiogenales bacterium
AACCTGGGCGAAATCGTGGCTTTTATCGGAGACGGCATCAACGACGCTCCCGCCCTGGCCCAGGCTGATATCGGCATCGCCGTCGGCGGCGGCACCGATGTGGCCATGGAAAGCGGTGATATTGTCCTGGTTAAAGATGACTTGCGTGACGCGGTAGCTGCCGTGCAGCTCAGCCGCAAGGTTATGAGCCGCATCCGCCAGAATCTTTTCTGGGCCTTTGCCTACAATACGGCACTGATCCCGCTGGCTGCCGGTTTATTTTTCCCCTTCCTGCACATCCTGCTGCCGCCGGAAGTGGCCGGGCTGGCCATGGCCATGAGTTCGGTTACCGTTGTAACCCTTTCCCTGCTCTTGAAAAAATATGTGCCGCCGGTCAAAAACAATATTGGGTAACCCGGGTTTTTAGCAGAGCTACGTGGCTACTAAAAATTAATTACGAAATTCCCTGAGCAGCTCTAATGTCAAAAACCATTTCCGGTATTCCAGGCTGTGGATGTAATTATCGATAATTTTCTGCGCCAAGGCTTTATTGGTTTTTAAAAGGTAAACGAATTCTTTTTCATGGTCTTTCAAATCTTTAAAGATGAAATCCTCGTGGTTGCGCCATAGCTTCAGAGTTTTTTCGATCCTGTTTTTGTATTGTTTGTCAACCATTTCTGAAAGCCTGGCATAGGTGTTGAAAGCGAGGCCGGCATCTTCAAACACCTGAACCGGGACCGGGACGAAATGGTTTTTCAGAGCGGTTTCCGTATTTTCCCGGCTGTAGCCGGCAGGGACGGCGTTCATGGAAACATACCAGGGAGAAAAGGCATTGCTGTCCGGACGGCGCAATGACAGCCAAATGATATTGGCGATTTCAAGGGGCAGCCAGTCACGCAACTGAGCGACAAAGGCGTACTGGGTCGATTCGGTGCAGATGGTGCGGTTTTTGCCCGAATTGGGTGAGCCGTTTTTGTAACGGTCGCTGAGATCGTATTCCGTTCCTTCCAAATGGTCGCGCAGGACCCGGAATAGATCGTTCAGGCGGATGCCGCGCCGAGGTTTAAAGGAAAATGGAAAACGTTCTTCCACTTTATGGGATTTGGCGGCCAGCAAGTTGGTGCCCTGCCACTGCCGCAAAATGTTGCTCATGGATATTAATTCTTTGGGATCAGAATAGACCCTGGCAAAATCGAAGGCGCCGTCTTTTTCCGGAATGTACCAACCACGCTGAATGGCATAGCTGATGATATCAGGCGATCCCATAATGTTCTTTTGATCATTCAGGTCGATAGGTCCGATGGTGTAATAATTGGCAATGACTGCCACTTCGGTATCGGGGACACGGCGGGCGATCCAATGCTTGCCATGGACAATATGCATCAACCAGCCTTCATTGGCATCGGCTATGATATAGGTGCGTCCCGAAGCATTGTAGCCGAATTGGGAAATCAATTCTCCGGCTATGCGCACACCGGCGCGGGCGGTTTGAGCCCTTTCGGCGATCAGCCGCCGCAGCATGAAGCCGATGCCGCCTTTGGTCAGCTCCGGCTTGTCCTCGCGCGAAGGGCAGGAATTGGAGGTTACGGCCACTCCGTATTCATTCATGTAGGCGTCGGCAAAATCGATATCGGGAATTTCCAGCCACAGCATGGCCGGCGTATTTTTTATCTGCGGCAAAGTGGCGCTGCTATTCAGCGTGATCACATCGTTTTTGCCGTGTTCCTGAGATGCCACCTTGAAGACGTTGACCAGCAGCTGGCCGTGGTCGTCCTCATTGTGGGCCAGCAACACCGAGCCGTCGGCAGTGGCATTTTTCCCGGCTAGGATGGTGAAGCAGTTACGGGAATCGTTTTCTGCCTGGAGCCAACCGAAAAACAGGAAAATTATTATAAACAATGCATTTTTTATCATGATTATAAAATAGCATAAGTTTGTTGATTTGACAAAAAATGGGAAACAAAAAAAGCTTATTCTACATTTAAATCCCCCCGGCTTCGCCACCCCCCTTGAATAAAGGGGGTAAAGAAACAAGTAATACTCATCAAAGGTAAAATATCAGCTCTGGATTCCTTTTCTTATCTTACCCCCCTTACCCGGAGGGTTGTCTCACTAAATGATTTCAATACTTCGCAGAACTGATTGAAATCACAGTGAGAGCAACCGAAGGGGGGATGAAGGGGGATCGAGATAGCTTGAAATAGAAGCACGTCATGTTGCTAATGATATTTTGTTCTTATTTTTCCAGGACCGAAAAAATTTCAAAATGGTCGGTCTGGGGGAAGTTGTCGATGATTTTCAATTCCCGCAAGTCAAAACCCTGCTTTAAAAACAGGCGCAGGTCGCGGGCAAAGGTGGCCGAGTCGCAGGAAAAATAAATGATCTTTTTCATTTGGGCTTGGGCGATGCGGGCAATGAGCGCAGCCGAAAGCCCGCCCCGCGGCGGATCAATGACAACCAGATCCAAAAATGGCAAATTGGCCTTCAGAACATCTGCCAGATGGACCTCAACATTGGCGATTTGATTGGACTCCAGGTTGGCGCGCAGGGCAGCCAGGTTGCCAGGATTGCTCTCCAGGGCGAGAAGCCGCTGGAAGTGCCGGGCCAATGGCAAAGTGAAAAAAACCGCAGCCGCAAAACAGGTCAGCGGCGGCATTTCCGGGATTAACCGGCAGGTGCTTGGCCAGCAATTCCAGCATGGGCTGCATCTGGAACAGGTTGGACTGAATGAAATGCTCGGGGCCGGTCTGATAGCGGTGCGAAGGGAAATCAAAAAACAGCGAATGGCGTGGCGTCAGCCAGCGGACATCACCTTCGCTGTTTTGCAACCGGGCTGCCAGATGATTGCCGTTGTCCTGAATCTGCAGCACTCCTTTGGTACCGGCCGGTAGTGGCGGCAGCTCCAGCACGAAACGTTCCGCTGCCTCGCTCAGCAGCAGGCATTGGCTGATGGCTACCAGTTGATGTGACTTGTTTTTAAAAAAACCAATGGCTGATTCTTTCACCTGCAATTCGATTTTGCTGCGGTAACGGAAGGGCGGCGAAGGCAAAATGTTAGTGGGTTCGCTGTGCCGGCAGCCGGCGATTTTCTTGAAGTTGGAGGCCAGGATGTCCTTTTTGCAGCGCAATTGCTCCGGATATGACATGTGCTGCAGGTTGCAGCCGCCGCAATCCCGGTAATGGCGGCAGGGTGGTTCGACCCGCTGCGGCGAAGCTTCGATTACCCGTAGCAGTTTCCCCTGCCAGACCGATTTCCGCCGGCCCAGGGCGGCATATTCCACTGTTTCTCCGGCGATGACGCCGGGGATGAATATGGTTTTGTTTGTTTCGTAAATAATGCCGGCGCCACCCTTGGTGATAGCATGCACTTTCCCGATCATTGGTTTTCGAATCCGGCAGTAAAAAAAACGGGGCGTGTTTGACGGCGCGCCCCGCAATTGTATTTGCCTTATTCGATGGCAATGGCGATTTTTTCGCTCTTGAATTTCTTGATGTCCAGGATGGTGATGGTCACGTTCTGGCCGGCTTCGTCAAACTCGATTTTGTAATCCGTATCCAGGATGAAATAACTGGGATAAATGGTGATGTATTTGATCCGGCCGAGCTGGAAATCCGCTGCGGCCGCGGTGATCGTAGGGGATCCGCGCAAGTCCAGCGAGCGGTCAAACATGGTAAAGTCGACTTTTTGCAGCTTGGTGGAGCGCAGGAAGCCGCCCTTGATGATGCCTTTCTGCGTCAGGTTTTTATGCAGGTCCATAGCAAAATAAACTGAATTAAGGGCGGTCTGCATCTCCTGGTTCTGTTCGTTGAGGTCGCTCATCCTGCCCAGCATGTTCTGTTTTTCCTGGTTGAGCAGATCCAATTGCGAAATCAGTTCGTTGCGCCGGGCTTCCATTTCAGTGATATCGCTCTGCAGTTGCTCCTTTTCGGAGATAGCTTTGTCCTTGGCGTCCACCAGTTCCTTTTTGACCCTGCGTTGTATCTGGTTGGGAGAAATGGGGGCCGAACCCTGGGTGATGAAAGTGCCGTATTCGTCTTCGGCGTAAAAATTCCATACCTTGAAACCGGGGATGATCGGTTCAAACAGGGCTGTTCTTTCAACCAGTTCCATGGCCCTTGTTTTTTCGATACCCTTTTCATTAAGCAAAAAATTCATGGCGATCTGGTAATGATTTTCGCCTTTTTCCACCACATGCGGCTTGGGCAGAATGGCTTCCAGTTCCTGAAGGCGGGCGTTCAGGTTCTGGATATCGTTGTTTTTATCAAGGATATCCTGCAGCAGGGATTTAATGGAAACGTCCTTCTCATTTTTTATTTTATCTTCCAGGACCTTTTTCTGCTCCGGGGAAAGGTTCATGATGTTGATTTCAGGGAGGTCTTTCCCGGTTTTCTTTTTGTAATCGCTCAAAACCGTGAAAACTTCGTTCTGCTTTTCCTGGATGCCCGTTTCAAGTTTCTGGATCTGTTGCACGGTCTCCTGCATTTGCTTCATTTTCGTGGAGACTTTCGGGCCGGCCGATCCTTTGAAAACAAAATAAGCCAGAACCAGGATCACAATGGCCAGGGCGGTTATGACAAAGTAGATTTTTTTAGATTTTTTTTCCGGCATACTATCCTTGAACGGAACCTTTGGTTGCTCTTGGCTCATGATTTCCTCCTTTGTTGAACCTTTTTTTTGACTTGAGATTACATTTTATCATAAGCCGGGGCCAGAAACAAATCGCTTCGCTATCTTGCATATTCAGGCTCAAGGGCTTATAATCCTGGTTTGGAGGAGTGACCGATGACGCGTGCCCAAGCCCTGGACCTGGTGCAGCAGCATTTAAAAAACCGCAACCTCGTCAAGCACTGCCTGGCCGTGGAAGCCTGCATGAAAGAATTCGCCGCTCATTTCCGGCAGGATCAGGAGCAGTGGGCACTGGCCGGGCTGCTGCACGATTTGGATTACGAGTATACTGTGGAAACCCCGGCCGTCCACACGGAGAAAACGGCTGAACTGCTGGCCGAGTATTCCCTGGCTGACGAAATCATTCACTCCATCAAGGCCCATAACCTGCGGGTCGAACCGCGCTCTAAAATGGATATTTCCCTGCTGACCATCGATCCGGCCAGTGGTTTCATCATCGCCTGCGCTTTGATGCACCCCGACAAGAAACTGCACAGCTTGGACCTGTCATTCTTGAAAAAACGCTTCAGGGAAAAATCATTCGCCAAGGGTGCCTCGCGCGAACAGATGGAAACCTGCGTCAAGCTGGGGCTGACTTTGGATGAATTTCTGCAGCTTTGTCTTTCGGCCATGCAAAAAATCTCCCCTGAACTCGGCTTGTGATGGACAGGCTGCAAACCCGCGACCTGACCAAGATCTACCACCGGGTGAAGGTGGTTGACGGTATCAACCTGGAATTCAATGCCGGTGAAATCTCCGCCCTGCTGGGGCGGAACGGGGCCGGCAAGACCACCACCTTTTTAATGATGGCCGGCATCGTTCAACCTGACGGCGGCCAGGTGATTTTCAACGGCGAAAATGTCAATGACATTCCTTCTTATGAGCGCTCGCAAAAGGGTTTGATTTACCTGCCTCAGCAGCATTCGGTTTTTTTGAAGGCCTCGATTTTCCAGAACCTGTTCATGGTACTGGAGCTGTACCATCCGCCAGCCGAAGCCAGGCAAAAAGCCCTGGACCTGCTGGGTGATTTCGGGCTGCTGGCGGTGCAGGATTCCAAGGCCCACCAGCTGTCGGGCGGGGAGAAACGGCGCCTGGAGATTGCCCGCTCGATGATTATGGCGCCGCGCTTTTTATTCCTGGATGAGCCGTTTACCGGCATCGATCCGATCACTATCCATGAGCTTCAGAAAGTTATTTTAAAGCTTAAAAGCAAGGGGATCGGCATCATCATAACCGATCACAATGTCAAGGATACTTTTTTCATTACCGATGTGGCTTATATTATTCACAAAGGACATATCCTGAGTTGCGGTACTCCGGCCCAGGTGGTAAAGGAAGAAAAAACACGCCAGGTATTTCTGGGCAAAGATTTTGAGTGGCACGGATGAATGGTTCCCCGGTATAAGAACCTGTCTCCGGCAGACTGGCGGCAAAAGCGCGATTTATTTCAGGCTCACTACAGCCCCTGCCGGCTCTGTCCGCGCCAATGTGGGGCTGAGCGGGATAGTGATCAAGCGGGCGTCTGCCAGACGCGCAAAGATGTCAAGATTGCTTCCCAAAACCTCCATCACGGGGAAGAGCCGCCGATTTCCGGAATCCGGGGTTCGGGAGCGGTCTTTTTTTCGGGTTGTACCCTGAACTGCATTTTCTGCCAGAATTACCCGATCTCGCAGTTTTTTCATGGTGAATTCTACTCGCTTGAGCAGTTGGCCGGGATTTTTCTCGGCCTGCAAAAACGCGGTGCGCACAATATCAATCTGGTGTCGCCGACGCCCTATTTGTTCCAGGTGGTCGCGGCTCTCCAAATCGCCTCGCGCCAGGGGTTGAGCATCCCGCTGGTTTACAATACTAGGGGCTATGAAATGGCTGAGGT
>JBAXOR010000066.1:0-6486 GCA_037133155.1 Chrysiogenales bacterium
CTTCTGGGCCATACTGCAGGCATAGTATCCGGTATCACCCACTCCAATGGAATCCTGGCAGGGATTCATGGCCGCCAACAGCATGAATCGGGCCGGAAACGTTGCAGAAATCAGAGAACGGGAAACTGTGATTTTGCCGTCCTCAAGCGGCTGGCGCAGGACTTCCAGGGCTGATTTTTTGAAATAAGGTATCTCGTCAAGAAAGAGCACGCCGTTATGGGCCAGCGAAATCTCCCCGGGCAGCGGATACTTGCCGCCGCCGCTGATGCCGACATCGGAAATGGTGTGATGCGGCGAACGGAAAGGACGGTGCCTGATCAAACCTCCTTTTTCACCTAGCAGGCCGGCGGCACTATAGGTCAACGAAGTTTCCAGAATTTCATCGTCGCTCATATCGGGCAAAATGGATGGCAAAGCCTTGGAAATCATCGATTTCCCCGATCCCGGCGGCCCGATCATCAGGGCATTATGAAAACCGGCAGCGGCGATCTCCATCACCCGCTTGGCCAGGTATTGACCCTTGATTTCTGAAAAATCATTTTCGCAATCTGGTTCACTGTATTTTTTTGCCTCGCCCCGGAAAGGAACAAAATTGGCCGGGTTTTCTATCAGATCAATGACTTGGGTCAGATTATTCAGGGCGTAAACATCGATGCCGCGGACAAACGCGGCTTCATTACGGTTGGCAAAGGGAATGACGATGCCGCGGAAACCTTTTTTGCGGGCGAACAGGGAAATGTTCAACACCCCTTTGACAGGGTTCAAGTCACCATTGAGGTTCAATTCACCGTAAAAGAGCAGATCGCTGAAGGCCTGGCTCTCCATGTGGTAACGGTTTTTAATGATGCCCACAGCCATGGGCAGATCAAGGGCCGAACCTTCCTTGCGTACGTCGGCCGGCGAAAGGTTGATGACGATCTTGGTAGCCTGGGGATAATCAAAATTGGACTGGCTGACCGCCAGTTTCAACCGTTCGCGGCTTTCCTTGACCGCGTTGTCCGGCAACCCGACGATAACGATGCCGGGAATGCCCCGTGAAAAACCGACTTCCACCTCGGTGGCCACCACGTCCAGGCCGTTGAGCACCGCGGAATTGATGCGGCTGATCATTCGCCCCCGCGGGGAATGATCAAATTCATGCCTGGGCGGATAAGGTTGGATTTTAAGCCGTTTGCCCTTTTGATGGCGCCGACCGACGTGTGGTGACGGAGGGAGATGGAATAGAGGCTGTCACCGGAACGCACCCGGTAATAGTTATACTTGGGGATTTTATCCGCCGGGATCCTTTCCAGACCGGCCAGCAGCGCTTCATCGGCGCCAATGGGAATTCGCAAGCGGTATTCGCCCAAGTTGCTGGGAGTAATATCACGCAGCAATTCGGGGTTCAGGCGTTTCAACTCCGTATTAGTCATGCCAAGCAAAGCGGCAATATGGCTCAAGCTGGCTGGTGAAGGAACGGTAACCGTTTTACTGTTCCCAAAAACATATTCGCCGGGATTGGTCGCAAAGCCATATTCCTGGGGTGAACGGGCGATGATCAAGGAAGCCAGAAAGGCCGGCACATAGTTCCTGGTTTCCCTGCGGATATGGCGCGACCGGTTGATTTCGAAAAAATCCGCAGTTTGCAGCACCCGCATCGCTTTCCTGACGCGGCGCGGGCCGCCATTGTAACAAGCCAAAACAATATACCAGTCATTGTATTCTTCATAAAGGCTCTTCATGAAGCGGGCGGCAGCAGAGGTAGCCTTGAAAGGATCCAGCCTTTCATCGACCTGCCAATCGACCCGCAAGCCGAATAACCTGGCCGTCGCCGCCATGAATTGCCAGGGACCCTTGGCCCTGGCCCGCGAAACAGCGCTAACCCTGAACCCGCTTTCAATGATCGGCAGGTAGGCCAAATCTTCAGGGATTCCGTTTTTGCGGAAAATTTCCTTGAAACTCTCAATGAATTCCAGCGAACAGTCCAAAGCCCGCTGGATGCCGTCATGGCGGATGGTTTGAAATGCCTTGAGAAATGACACTACCTGCGAATTGACGATCACCGGGATACTGTAGGTGACAACAGTGGTTTCATTCATCTTTTGTTTCAGATCCAGGACATCTTTTTCTGTGGGCAAAAACAGCGGCGTGGAAATGACCTGGTCAAGGAATGCTTCATCCTGTTCATTTTCCGGGCTGTTTTTATCTCTTAAAAAATTCAATTCGATGGCCGCTATTTTTTCTATGTAGTCGTTCAAAACATTCCCGTCAGCGGTACCTGGCCTGCCGGCAGCAGTGCCATCCATCAGCAAATCCAGCGCCCGGTCGAAGTTGGATCGCGCCCCCGGCATATCCCCTTTTTCCAGGCAGGTTTTGCCCAGCTGAAAGCAGTATTCAGCCCTGGCTAATGGAGCCGCAGCCGGGTTCGAATTCACGGCTCGAGTGAGACCGGGCTTGGTTGATGAACAAGCCATAAAAAACGGGAGGAAGGCAAACCCCAAGAGGAACTTATTTATTGACATCAAGGATTATATTTACTTTTTTGGTTGCGGAATTCAATTCTACGGCAAATGAACTGAGCAAACTGCCATCATTGCCCCTGACATCCACGGTCAGCCGGCCATCAGCACCAATGATTTTTTCAATTTTGGTAATACGGGTCGGGTCCTCGAATTTGCCCAGCAGGGAGCCAAGAGATTTTGAAATCCTCTCTTCCTGGAAAGTTTTTTCACTTTTAACGCCAGGAACCTCCTGAACAGCCGCGGGTGCCGCAACTTCGATTTTTTGCGGCGGCATTTGGCCGGCTTCGGCCGCGGGCAGTACATCCATGCCGATTTTTTTCATTGGCAGGTCTTTCATTTTGAAGATGCGGTGGCTCGCGTCCACGTCGAAATGGACAGCCAGGTTCTGCGCTGAAACCGTGGCATGCTCCAGGGCTTCCTTGATCTTGACCAGGGTCAGGGAGGCAATGTCCCTCAGGGTTTCGATCACGCCCCGACCGGAACTGGCCACCGCCTCAAAATAAGGCCGGTGCAAATGGTTCAATCCGCCGTTCAATTTTTCCAGGGATAATGTATTTTTTAAATCCCGCTTGTTATATTGGAAAACCAGGGGCATTGCCTCGATGTTCTGGTTATGAAAATTCAAATTGCTTTTCAGGTTCTCAAAGCTTTCCAGGTTGGCCTGCTCCATCAACTCCTGGGAGTCGGCCACGAAAACAATGCCATCGGCACCCTTTAAAACCAGTCTGCGGGTCGAATCATAAAACACCTGACCGGGGACGGTGTACAATTGAAACTTGGTCTGGTAGCCCTTGAGCAGGCCGACATTGATCGGCAGCAGGTCAAAGAACAGGGTGCGCTCGATTTCAGTTTCCATGGAAACCAATTCACCGCGGGTGCGCGGATTGGTCACCGAAAAAATGTATTGCAAGTTGGTGGTTTTGCCGCCCAAACCGGTGCCGTAATAGACAATTTTGGCAGTCACCTGTTTGGAAGTGTGGTTAATTAGCATTTTTCTCTAGCCGTTTTAATTTTCGCATTTTCCTCAGGTAAAGTCAACGTCCCGGCCGGGGACCGGGGAGATTGAAAAGAGGTAAAGAGGTAGAGAGGTAGAGAGGTATAGAAGAAGCGATGGGCGAACTCTCCCGGGGGCGGCTTCTTACTGTATCCCTTTATCCCTTTATCTTTCTCTACCTCTTCTCCTAGAAGTCGAAGCCGATCCAGAAATTGATGCCATTAAAGTTCGTTTCTTTGAAATTGGTTTTATAGACCCATTCCACATGAAATGGATAGCCAAAAAGGAAGAATTCAATGCCATAACCGTAGGCAGCCAGCGGGTCCTTCAATTTTAATTTTTGCCCCTCTTCAAAAAAAGTGAATGGCTGGTCGTTGAACCAAAAACCGCCCAGGTCGAAAAAGAAAACACCGCGGATGGGACCAATGACGCCGATGGGGGTCAGCGCCGCCGTGACCAGCGGGAAACGGAACTCGGCGTTGAAGAAGAACCCCATGTTACCGATCAAACTGCGAAATTCGGCCGCCCGCAGCGAGTTGTTGCCGCCGCTCCAGAACAGCAACGCATTTTTACCGCCCGAATAAAAACCGCTTAAGCGGAAAGCGAACAGCGACTGGTTGTCGATGCGCAGGTATTTGCGGAAATCCCCTTCCAGAGTGTAGGCGTCCAACGACTTGGAAAACAGTTTGAAATATTTGCTGACGCTGAGCTTGAAGGTGTGCCCCATGTTCGGTCCGTAGTTGGCAAAACGCGTGGTTTCTGAAACCAGCGTGGCTTCCAGCGGCAGGCCCATGCCGTTAAAAAACTGGCCGTAGGGAAGCTCATAGCCGTAATAGAAAAGATCCGAATCTTCTTTTTGGTGAAACACAGACAGGGACAATTCAGCCCGGGTGGAACGATTGAAAGGATAGATCACCCCCGCCTGCCCCCCGATCCGGCTGCGCAATGAAAAGTAGTTCGTATAGTTATAACCTAAATAATAGCCTTCGCCTTCAGAAAAAAGATGAGCAAAATACTGCAGCCGGCGCTGCTGGTTGAGATAAGTCAGATGATAAGAACGGTAGCCATAAAAAGACGACAGGTAGAAAATAAAATTCTGGTCACCCAGCATGTCGGTTACGCCCAGATACGTGGCGCCGAAGAAACCGCCGCTTGTATCTATGGCCACCGCGATAGGCGGCAGGCTGGTGATGAGCAGCTTTTCAAACGGCTTGTATTGCTTCGGGGCCAGGGTAAAGGGTAGTACTGGGGCAGCAGCCGCAACAACCGGGATGACGGCGCCGGCTTTGGAAAACTGGACCGGGCGTTTTTCCAGAAAAGCGCCGGCATCTTTTTTAAAGAGCAGGAAACTTCCTTTATGGTACGAAGAAATGACCAGTTGGCCTTTTTCATGGGGGATTTCCACCGGAAAAAAATTACCGCTGCGCACGTCGCTGTGGCGGTAAAAGGTTTTATTTTCCAGGTCCAGTGAACAAATGTTAAAAGCGCCCAGCTCATCAGAGCTGTAATATACGGTCTTGCCGTCAGCGGAAAAAGCGGGGGCGATATCATTGTAGTTCCCGTCGGTCAAACGCATGATCAGATCGGGATTGGCCGTGCTGGCCAGGTACAGCTTGTCGAAATCATCGCTGCCGGCCGAATAAACGATCTTTTCGCCATCAACAGAGAGATCGACGGCTTTGATATAGAGCCGGCCGTTGGTCAGTTTGCTGATCTTTCCGGAATCCAAATCCAGTGCGAAAAGGAAGGATCGCAGCCCTTCGACACCGGTGAAATACAATTGATTTTTGACGGGATGAAAAACCGGTGAACTCACTTTCTGGATCGCCCCGACATTGAATTCGCGGAGTACCCGGTTATCGAGGGCGTTGAGTATGATCAAATAAGAATCCAGCTCCTGGCGCACAAAAAAAGCGATGTTCTCACCCTTGCGGTCCCAACTGAAAGTGCGGCCGTCGGCCGGGACGAACTTGAACTCGATCCCGTCATAGGTGGACTTGAAACCCGGAGTGATGTTCTTGATCACCTTGCCGTCTTTGAGCGACACCATGATGATTTCAATTTTATAGGTACGATAATTGACCGTGACCACGGCCAGCAATTCTCCTCCGGGAGAAATCTGGTGGGAAAAGGAATAGGCAAAAGGAAAGTCGGGCCCGATCATGAAACTGTAGTCTTCAGGATTTTCGCGGCCGCTGAAAGCCTTGAAACGGTTGCGGGCATATTTTTTAAATTCAAAATTGAAGGTTTTGGGCACGAAATTGAATTGGTCCAAAAACGAACGACGCTTGCCGATCAAAGTGGGGCGCCGCATGCTATTAAGCAAATCACGAACACCTTGCTTGCCGAATTTTTCATGAATAAAATCGTACAGCAAATGGCCGAAATCGTAGGGCAGGCGGTTGGTGCCGGTAGCGCTGCGGATATCACCGTCATCCTGCATTTCGGGCATGTGGTCGTTCAGCACGCTGTCGATGACGGTCAGCAGCGAGAAACTATCCCAATACCCGGTCATGAACTCGGCAAATCCCTCCATCACCCAAAGGGGCGGCTGGTTAAAATCGAACATACCGGAGGAACGATTTCTATACAAAATGGCATTTTCGAAAGAGTGGCTCAATTCATGGGTGATCAGGCGTGACAGATCTTCATTGCTGCGGTTGCCGTATATCACCACCCGGTTGTTGTTCGATTCGGTAAAACCCTCGAAACTGCCTGGCGCAATAAGGCCGGGATAGAGATTGGTTTGCTCGATGTCGGTTTGTTTATCGTAAAAAATGAGCGGTGTTTTTTTCTCGATGGTGATGTTCAAGAAAGCGGAGAGCTTTTCGTATGCATTCTCGGCATGAAGAGCCAGGCGTGAAAGCAGTTCCTGGTCATCCGTGTAATGAAAAATACGGAAATTTTTTGTATCCGCATATTTCCAGGGAAAGGCCTGGCGTACGATCTTGTTTTTTCCGTAAAAATAAGCATACTGGGCAAAAGCGCTGA
>JBAXOR010000067.1:0-6443 GCA_037133155.1 Chrysiogenales bacterium
CGTAGTGCGTCTGCTTGTTTTGCAATGGTTTGCTTTGCAAACTGCAAAAGGTCACCGACGGCGTGGTTGACCTTGCCGGCAGTTTTCACTCGCTTCCGGGAATTGACAGCCTGCGCCCGTTAAATAGAGATTGAATTTTTGAAAAAAAAGGGACTATGAAAATGTGAATTTGTTTGGACTGTGAATTGGCAGGGAAAGAATTGAAAACTGAATTGCCGGTCCGCCTGCATGACCAAGCAAGATTGAAGTCCCGGGAGATCAGCAAAGGTCGATTTGCTCAGATCGGCAATACCTGTCCGGGTCTCGCCCTTGCCATAACTTCAAAAAGAAGAATACCGGGGCAAACCGATCATTTTCATATTCTCATAGTCCATCCCGTTTTTTTTCAGCGGCCCCGGGTCTTGCCGCGTGCCACAACGAATCGATGGAAGTCATCATGACGTCGGGAGTCGTCGCCGACTCTCTGGAAGACACACATGTTGGCTTCAGTGGTGTGGATCTCAACGAAGTCAGTGCGGTTCTCGCGTACGAAGGCAACGACGGTCTGAATGCTGCTCATCAACACGTCGTCCAGAGCGATGTGACCGCCGATCGCGCAGAGCGGGGCGTAGAGGTAGAAGTCGACCAGCACGTCATCGAAGCGATGGTTACCATCAATGAAGATGAGGTCGAAAACAGACTTGGATCGCGCCAGGTCGGTGGCAACGCGATCTGAGCGGTCTTCGATGAGCAGGAAGGCAGCATCCAAGCCCGCGGCGAGGGCGACAGCGTTGGCATGGGCGCAGCCGATGCCGTGCCAGTCGGAATGCTGATAAGGATCGATGGCTGTGTGGTGACCCGTCCGGTTCTTCGCGATGGCGGCAAGGAGGAAGAGGGTGCTGTAGCCATAGGCCATGCCGATCTCAAGCGTGGCTTCGGGCCTCACGGACAGGCAGAGATCGTAGAGCCAGATCCCTTGCGCCGGCGAGATTCTCGTGCTCTCATCAATGGCATGCAGTTGGCCATCGTCGCCGAGTTGCGGTGCACCACGGTACATGGAGAGCAGGGCGGAGCGGAAAGGCGGATGGAGACTGGCCAGGAGCTCCTCTGCGCGCTTCAGAGTGGCCTTGGCCTGGTAGCGGCTGATGTCGACGCCGATGGTCTCGAGCAGACCTTTGACAAGTGCCTTCGCGCGCCTGCGCATGAGGTCCGTCTTTCTGCCCCTGCTTTTGAAAGGAAAATCAATTTGTCTCATGCTTGCATTTTGAGGATAATTATCAGCAATGTCAATAGACTGTAATAGTCCAATAGGTTATGGACTCTTACAATAATGGATCGGACAAAGCGGCGGGCCCTGTGCGATTACAGCCTGCCCTGGCCCGCCTGGAAAAGATGACAGGATCGAGTCTTCAAAACAGACAGATCGAATTTTCAGAAGAGCAAACCGTCTCCAATTTTTGAAAAATTCAACTTGGGGAACGGCGTTAGTTGATTTTAATGACCAGTAAAGTGATGTCGTCGTGCTGCACCGGCTGATTGGCAAAGGCTTTGACTTCGCCCATGATGGATTTTGTCAATGCTTCGGCGCCGGCATTCCGGTTCGACTGGATGACGCTCTGCAAACGCTCATAACCGAATTCGTTGCCGATCAGGTTCTTGGCCTCGGAAATGCCGTCGGTAATAAAAACGAGCACATCCCCGCTGCGCAGGGTAATGGTTATTTCCTCAAGTTTTTCACTGAAAAGTGGCTCACTGGTCGCGCCCAAAACCAATCCCGGCGGCACATGGGTCTTGATCCTGTCGCCGGAACTCAGGAAAAAAGGCATATGCCCGGCCCGGGCCACACGCAGGGTCATCGCCTGCGGATCGATCAGTCCGTAACTGGCCGATACAAAACGGTTTTTTTCAAGACTTTTTCTCAAGACGCCGTTGGCCTTGGCCAGCAGTTGTCCGGGAGCACTGACTACGCCGGCCAGGGATTCAAAAATCCCCTTCAGCTCCGCCATGATGAAAGCAGCGGCCAAGCCCTTTCCCGATACGTCGGCAATGACAAATCCCAAACGTTGGTCGTCCAGTAGGAAAAAATCGTAATAATCGCCGCCGACTTCATAGGCCGGCGAGAAATAGACGGCAATATCGGCGCATGCTGCTTTCGGGGCGGACTGGGGCAGCAAGCGGCGCTGGATCAAGCGGGCCACCTCCAGCTCCTTGAGCAACCTTTCCTTTTCCAGGCGGGTTTCCAGCATGCGCGCGTTTTCCAAAGCCATGGCCGCGGAATTGGCAAAAGCCTCGATAGTCCGGATATCCTCTTCTTCAAAAATCGCATCCTTTTTGATGGCCATGAATAAATACCCGGTGGTCCGGTTCTTGACCCGCAGAGGAGCAATAGCCAGGGAACTGAACGAAAAATTTAGAACATCGTTCTGGATGTGGATCTTCAACTTTTTATCCCGGAAAATCTTTACTGCCCGGTTATCCGGCACGGTTTCACCCAAAAGGGCCAGGCCGAGTTCGCGCGCCTCGCGGTTACCGATATTAAAGGCGGCCGGGACACTGAAATCGTCATTTTGATCGATCAGCAGCCAGGAAAAATCACTGTGGCAAACTCCGGCGGTAACCGTAGTGACTTTTTCAGCCAATTCCTTGAATTCCATCATGCCGGTGATCGATTGGCTCAAATCAACCAGTGAAGCGAATTCTTCGGCTTTGCGGTCATAGGCGTCAGCGGTAGGCAAATGAAAAAGAGTAGCGAACAGGATGACCCCGGAATAGCAAGCGCCATACAGCAGCATACTTTTCCCAAGCTGGAAAAGTCCCGGAGATCCGGCCGGGATCATGGCAGCCAAGGTCCGGCTGTTGAAAATCAGGATGGCGTTAGCCAGGAAAATGCCCAGGGACAAGCCGGCCAAAGCGATCAGCATTTTTTTTTGTTTTTTTACAAGGAAGGCGATCCATTTCACCCGGAATGAATTCAGCACCATGAAGCAAATGGACAGGCTCATAAAAAAAGGAACGGCTACGGGGGCGATGGCCGGGGTGAAAAAGGAAAAGATAAAACAGACCAGCATGGCTTCGAAAAACCAGCCGGGCTGGCGCATTTTTTTCAGAAAGAACAATTCGCGGAAAGCCGATAAAATCAAGCCCAGGATTGCAGTAAAAACAATCAATAAAAAACCGCCAGCCAAATAAGCGACAAGGCCGGCTTCGCCCTTGGCCGCAGACTGAAATATCCGGCCGCTCCAGGCCGCAAAAAGAATGAGGATCAGTGAATCAAGAATGGTTATTAGAAAAACAACGGACAACGGCCTGTCTTTTTTTTTATTAAAGAAACCACTGCCCGCCCAAGTCCAGGCGACCAGCAACATAAAAAAGGCCAATTCGCTGCCCAGCAGAAGCCACCATGGCTCCAGGCGCGGCGCTATTACCCGGAAAAGCAGATTGGCAATAGTCAGAATCAATACAATCCCCAGCCTTGTTTTTTGGGTTATTTTATCCGACAAATAATTCTTCACAAAGACAAAATACCACAATAACCAATAAAATGACAATTATTTTATTTTGATTGATAAAAGATATTTTATTTTGTAAAATAAAGCAGGAAATCAAGGAGAATACCCATGGCAATAATACACTGCAAAGAATGTAATGGCAAAGTATCCGATAAAGCATTGATGTGTCCGCATTGCGGTTTCGGAACGCAGAAAAACCTGGAAAACGTATTACTGACACAAAAAAGCAAGACCGCCCAGCAAGGCATTTTTGAAAAAGCCAACGCTCCACTGGACCAGGACGAAAGGCGGGGGCACAAAAGAATCAACATTAAACTGATGACAAAAATCAACCAGGAAACGGCCAGGCTTTTTAATATTTCCAAAAGCGGCATGAAATTGGCCACTCCCATCGCCCACAAAGGCCCCAGCGTCGACATCACACTGGACACCGGAGAAAAAGTTTTTAACATCAAAGCGATCATCCGCTGGGTGAACAGCAAACACTCTTTTTCCAACTTAATTGATATGGGGGTGGAAATTTCCAGTGCGCCTCCGGAATATTACGAATTCATCGATCAACTGCTGGCCAATAATTAAAAGAAGACCAGAGGCCAGGACCCCACACATCGTGGAATCCCGGCCGTACCTGCTTTTTCAGAGGCCTTGGTCTTGATTGCCCTAACTTTTCTTCTCCTGGCTGCGGACGATTGCATAATGGATGATCATGGCCAAACCGGCCATGGAGAAAACCGCGCCGGCCGTAATTTCCCCGCGGATCCCAACCGGCACCCAGCTGTGGATTGCGAAAGCGAACATAAAAGCCAGGCCAACCGCGATCAGCACCAATCCCCATTTCAAAGATTGCGCGGAGTTGCTCAGCAACTGTGGCTGAAACAAGAGCTTGATCTTCTCGTCCACCAGGCCTTTCTCGATCAGTTTGGTGCGGATGCGGTTTTCCGCAACCGCCCTGACCAATTCCAGGACAAAATAGCCGATAACCGCCAATACCAGAACCGGAGTCATATCTTCCATGTTTTACCTCCATGGTGATTTTTTCGGGCGGCTTGACCGCCTCTGTTCAATCAGACAAGTGGCAGAGGGAAATGTTGCATTAAAAATAATTATTTTCAATGCAACATTCACCATTTTAAAACGTTAGTTCCTTATAGCGAATTCTAATATTTGTTTGCTTTTTAGAACAAATTTTGAATTTGCTATCTAACCCTGCTGCGCAGGATAAGTAACTTAAAAAGCAAATTATCTTGCTTTTTTTCCAAGATAATTTGCTTTAAGTTACTAAGGGACTTATATTGCGAAGCAATGTTAGTTTATAATAAGGATGAAAAACGGAACCCTGGCTAATTACTTTTTATGTAGCAAGAACATGGAGCAAGCAACCGAGGAAACCAGTTTGCTGATCCGCCAAGTCCAGGCCGGCGACCGCCTGGCTTTCCATGCCTTTATAATAAAATACCAGCGCCTGGTGGCAGCCATCGTTTTTCGCATGGTGTACAATGCCGCCGACAGGGAAGAACTGAGCCAGGAAGTTTTCTTGAAAATTTTCGCCCATATCAACAGGTTCCAAGGCGAAGCCAAAATTTCAAGCTGGATCGGCCGCATCACCAGCAATACCTGCATCAACCACCTGCGCAAGAAACGTCTGCCGCTTTTTGACGACATCGCCGCTCCCGGGCAAACATTGGAAAATGTCGCCGGCAACAGCCCCACTCCGGAACACCTGAACGAACGGGCCGACAGCAACCGCAACCTGCAGCGGGAGATCGACCGGCTGCCCGCCCATTACCGGCTCATCCTGACACTTTTTCATTTTTCGGAAATGAATTATGACGAAATCGGCCAGGCATTGAAAATGCCGGCCGGAACGGTCAAGAGCCATCTTTTCCGCGCCCGGCAAAAACTCCGGGAACAGCTAATGCCAGCAATTAGGGAGGAGGCATGAACAATAACCATTTCAGCGACGAACAGATTCAGGAAATCCTGGACAACATGGCGTTTGGAGCGGATCAGTCCCTTGCCCCACATTTGAATATCTGCGCCTCCTGCCGGGAACGATTTGAGCAGTACCAACAGCTTTATGCCGGGTTGGCCGTTGATCCCGGCTTCACCCTGCCGCCAACATTCGCTGATTCCGTATTTACAAGAATCCCCGCTACCCGCCCCGATTTCTGGACACGGCCTGCAGTGCGGATTTCCCTGGCTGTCAGCGCTTGCGCCCTGGTTTTAGCCGGACTGATTATTTTTGTAAACATGAAACCACTGGCCGACCATGCAACCCGCATTGCCAATTCCTTAGCCACAGCTTTCCGACCCCTTTCGGCCCAATTCCAGCAAATGCTTGCCAAATTGAATGGTTATGCCGGTTTGTTCATGCTGGGCGGGCTCGGCCTGCTCAGCGCCGCTTTTTTCGATCATATCCTGCAGCGGCAAATCTTGCGCCGCAGCCGCTAGCTGATCGTAGAACAGAATCTCAGCTATTGCCTAAAATTTGCCGCGGATCCTGGTTGAAAAAATCCTGCAATAACTGATACAGCTCGGGATGTGCAGCATGCAGCGGCCGGGGATTTTCAAAAAACATCTCACAGGCCACGGCAAAAAATTCGGCTTCATTCAGGGCGGCATAGTCCGGCAGGATCGAACCGTGCTGCAGATGTTTGCGCCATTCCCGACTTAAGCTTCCAACCCAGGAATCGTCTTGTTGACGCCTGGTCAGCCGCCGGTATCTGCCATTGATTTTCCTTTGTTCACGGTCAAAAAAATGGGCCAGTTCGTGGATCAGGACATTATGACCGTCACTCGAATTGGCAAATCCCTGTTTCAGGCTCTCTTCGGTGATCAGCAGCGGCCCGCGCTCCGGCGCCTGGCCGGCAATATTTCCTTGTTCAACCTGGTAGTTGCGATCAAAGCTCATTCCCGGTTAAACCGTAACTCCGTCTGGCAGCGGCGGTTCCCATT
>JBAXOR010000068.1:0-6401 GCA_037133155.1 Chrysiogenales bacterium
TGGTTGCTCTCGGTGAAGCGGAAGCCTTTGGCGACGGCGTAGCGCGACATCTGCACCACCATCAGCAGGTCGACGCCCAGGCCGCGGTAGGCTTTGCGGATGCCGGCCAGGTAAAAATCGAGGGTGTCGCTCTTTTTCATGGCGCGCAGGATGTGCCACCAGCCAAAAGGCAGCAGGCTGCCCTTGGCTTTCTGGAAGGCGCGCGAAAAGCTGGGCATGGCGATCATGAAACCGACCATCTCGTTTTTTTCATTGACCACGGCCTGGATCAGGTCTTTGTCGACATAAGAAAAATACTTCTTGATGAAGTAATGGACCTGCTTTTCGGTCAGTGGTACGGCGCCATAGATCTCCTCGAAAGCTTCGTCCAGAAGGTGAAACAGCTCCTCGGCCCGGCCCAGGATCTCTTTCTTGTTGGTGAACTTCAACAGGCGCAGGCCGCCGCGCTCCTGGATGCGATCGGCCAAACGCAGCAGTTTCTCGGGAAAGGCCGACATGTCGTTGGGCACCTGGCAGCGGAATTCGACGTAGTCGACCTCTTTCTGGAAGCCCTGACTCTCGACCAGTTTCTGGTAATAAGGGAAATTATAGTAGCCGCCGATGGTGGGCAGTTTGTCGAAGCCCTCGACCAGCATGCCCTGGGGATCGAGGTCGCAAAAGCCGTGCGGGCCGGTCAGGGTTTCCATGCCAAGCTCTTTGGCCCAATCCTCGACCACCTTGAACAGGGCGGCGGTGACTTCAGGATCGTCCGGGGCGTCAAACCAGCCGAAACGCAGGTTTTTGGTATTGTATTTCTGGTTGGCTACGCGGCTGTTGATGGCGGCGATGCGCCCGACGGCGAGTCCGTCCTGGTAGGCCAGGAACAGCCGGGCGTCGGCGTTTTCGAAAGCCGGGTTCTTGGCGCGGTTGAAGATCTCCATGTCGTCGTTAATGAGTTGCGGCACCCAATAAGGATTGCCTTTGTACATCGGGAAAGGGATCTTGACGAAAGTTTTTAAATCTTTTTTGTTCAGTACTTCCTTGACAGTGATGCTCATGGTTACCTCGCAGGAGGATTATAGCAAAATGAACTAAATATTACAAAAAATTATTATATAATGAGCTTGGCAAACGGCTTACGGCGGACGGCGCACGGCAAGAACAAAGATAAAACTAATTGCTATTTAATCTTACCGTAAACCGTCAACCGTATGCCGTACACCAATTTCAATTATTACCTTGAACCGTACACCGAGTTCAAATCTTAGAAATCGTAATCCGGCCGTTCACCGTTTCCAGGGTGATTTTGTGGCCGCCGCCATTGACCTGGCCATTGAAAGAGCTGCCGACGAAATGATGGCTGACATTCAGGCCGAAATCGTTGCGGATGCCGCCGTTGACCGTCTGGCCTTTCACTGTGAAAGCCGATTTACGGTTCACTTCGATATTGATTGCTCCATTCACCGATTCGACGCTCAGGTCGCCGTTCAACTGGGTTTCCTGGGAAACTTCCACGGCCCCGTTAACGGCGCTCAGGGAAGCCGACGCGAAATCGCCACTGAATTTTATCCGGCCGTTGACCGATTTGAGGTTCAGTTCAGCGAATATTCCCTGACAATCCAGCGCACCGTTGATGGACTTGAAAATGGCCCGGCTCAATTTTTCAGGGACGACGACGGTGAAATCGACCTTGGCCCGGGTATTTTTTTTGTTGTACTTAGTATATATCTTGAGGGCATCTTTGCCGGTCTCAAAAATGACTTCCACGCTCTCGATCTCTCCCTTATAATCGGACTTTTTCACGGCCTTAACGTCGATAGCCGACCCTGTGGTGGTGGTGATCACTATCCCGCCATTGATATTGGCCAGTTCGATAATGCCATTGGGAGTAAGGTCGAAACGACGGCTGATCTTCTGTTCATAATCTTCGGCCGCCAGCAGGGAAAACATGAAAAGCAGAATGAACAATACGTATTTAATTTTTTGTTTCATCGGGTACCTCCATAAGATCAATAAACGCATGGAATGAATTAAAAGTTCACAAACTCAAATTTGGTTTACGGCAAACGGTGTACGGCGTACGGCAAGAAAACTGAAAAGAGATATTAAAATATCGAAATATTACTTTTTCCTTCGGCCGTCAACCGTCAACCGTACACCAAGCTCTAAACTGTCGCCTTATGTATCTGCCGTTTCTGCTTGTGTATCTGGCGGTGGCAGTAGCTGACCTGCTTGCGGTCACCGGCAATAATGGCGGCGGCGAGTTTTTCCTTCATTGTCCTGATCCTGGCTTTCACACCGGCTTTGTTCAGGCCCACCACCTGGTGATGGACATGGGTATCAATGCTCAGTGCCTTGCAGATGGCGACCAGCAGGTGCTCTTTATTCAATTGCGAGTACCCCTGCACCGCCTCATGCTCGATGTCCTTGGCGACCTCCCTGAGTTCGGCCACGGTTTTCTTTTTGAGTTCGACAAAAGTGTGGGACATAGTGCCTCCTTTGCACGGTTTACGGTGTAAGATATACGGTAAACGGTAAATAAAATCAATAGAAATCTGTCATAAAAAAGCATTTTTTAAGACTCGCGGTACGCCCATCCCCTTCTAGTTGAGTGATTTTTCCAGGCTTTACCGTCCGCCCCCTCAGGTGGCAGACAAATAAATC
The DNA here is from genome assembly GCA_037133155.1 of Chrysiogenales bacterium. Classification (GTDB taxonomy): domain Bacteria; phylum Acidobacteriota; class Aminicenantia; order UBA2199; family UBA2199; genus UBA2199. The sequence continues at coordinate 2,644 of JBAXOR010000068.1, forward strand.
CCCCGAAACCGGTGGATAATTTGTGCTGCCGCAACCGTACACCTTTCACCAAGTTTTATGATCCCTTGGGCTTTTCAGCAAAGAACGTATCCGACAATTTCTCGAAATGGATAAAATTTCCAATATTTTTCAAAGCGATCAGCGCGGCTTCCTGCTCGGCTTCACGGCGGTTCTTGCCCCAGCCGCTGCCGATTTCGTTATTTTCCAAATAAACTGCCACCTTGAAAAGCGTGGCCGGCGGCTTGCCGTTTTCGGCAACTACCTGGTAGCAGGGCAGAATGTTCTTGTGTTTCTGGATCAATTCCTGCAGTTCCGATTTGTAATCATTAATGCGCATTTCCCGGTTGAGCAGCTGCTCTAAAAATTCTTTAAAAAGGAGGATAACAATTACAGTAGTGGTTTGAAAATCAGAATCCAGGTAAATGGCGCCGATCAGGGCCTCGAAACTCGAAGAAACTATTTTCGGGTTGCGCCGGCCCTGGTTCTTTTCCTCGCCGCGGCCGAGCAGGATGTGGCCGCCCAGGCCGATGGTCTTGGCCACCTTGAAGAGCAGGTTGCTGGAAACCAGGTGGGCGCGCATCTTGGCCAGATCGCCTTCGTTGTTGTCCCGGCAACGGCGGAAAATATAATCGGTGATCACCATGCCGATGACCGAATCGCCAAGGAACTCCAACCTTTCATTGTCCGCGCCGCGGTTTTTGCCGCCTTCATTAAACGATTTGTGGGTCAGGGCCGAACGCAGCAATTCGCTGTTTTTAAAGCGGTAGTTCAGTTTTTTTTGCAATTCGTCCATCAACGCACCTTCATGACTACAAAGGTCAGGTCGTCGGCGTTGGCCTGGCCGGCGGCGAAAACGATGGCCCGGGCCAGGATATTCTCCTTGATCTCCAGTGCCGAAAGGGCGGCGGATTCGACCAGCATTTTTTTCAACTCATCCACGCCCAGCATGTTCTCTTCTTCGTTCATGATCTCGGAAAGGCCGTCGGAAAAAAAGAACAGGATATCGCCGCTGTGATATGGCAGGCGAAGTTCCTCGATGCCGCCCTGGGTGAAATTGTTAAGGCCCAGGGCCATGCCGCGCGGTGTAAGCTCCAGGCAGGCCTGCTTGTCAATCTGGTAGAACAAGGCCGGGGTATGGCCGGAGCGGGAAAAAATCAGGTTCTTGTTTTGCAGGTCGAAACGGACCAGGTTGACGGTGATGAAGGTGACTTTTTCGAAAGAGTTCTGCAGGCTGAGGTTGCATTCGCTCAAGATGGCCGCCGGCTCCTTGCCGGTTTTCTGCAGGCAGTTCATGATGCCCTTCAGCTCGGCCATGTAGAAGGCGGCCTGGGCCCCCTTGCCCGAGACGTCGGCTACCAGCACCGAGAGGAATTCGCCGGGGCGGTGGAAATAATCAAAGTAGTCGCCGGCGATCTCCGTGGCCGGGATGTTGACCGCGGCAATGTCAAACTCGGGGCAGGCGAAGTGGTCAGCGGGCAGCAACTTCAGCTGGATGCCGCGGGCAATGCGCAGTTCCTCTTGCAGACGCTCCTTTTCCTTCTCCTCGGTCAACAGGCGGCCGATGCCCGACGCCATATCGTTGAACGATTCGGCCAGAAAATGCATCTGCTCGCGGGATTTGATGCGAATGCGATAGGAAAAATCACCACGGCGGATTTTTTCTGTGCCTTTGGTCAATTCATTAACCGCCTTGGTAATGACCCGCACCATGCGCAAGCCGATAAAAAAGGAGATGATGATGAAAAAACCGAACAGGCCGAGCATGAAGCGAACCAGCACCGAGATCGGAAAGACCGAGCTTTGGCTGTCGCTTTTCTGCAGCACCTGCAGTTCTTTTTTCAATTCGTCCAGCTGCTGGCTTTTGCTCTTGCGCAAGGCCTGGTCGCCACTGCGGCTGATCTCCTTTTCCAGTACCTTGGCCTGGTCGCGCAGGATGCCGGAGCGGTCCGAGGTTTTCAGTTTCTGCAGGATTTTCGAATAATCGTTGATCAGCAGAAACATGTTGAACTTGAGGGCGGGCTGGCCGCTTTTCAACTCGTCGAAATCCCGGAAGCGAAAGGTGAAGGGAAAGGGGAAATGGTATTTTTCGAAACCGGCGAAATCCTTGTCGTCCAGGCGCACCGACAGCTCATGCGAAGAAGCGGATACCGTGTTGCCGCCGGCGCCCATGAACAGCACCTTGAAGTCACCGATGGGCGGCATGGCATCGAAAAACTCCTGGTTCAGGGTCTCGAAGATCATCGCCGCATAGCCGTTGCGCCGCTGGTGCACACCATGGTACAGGATGCCGTTAATCTTGAAATAGCCCGATTGGAACTTGGCCAGCGGGCCGTTGGCATCAAATGTCTCCAGCGGCAGGTCCTCGGGATAGGTGAAGAACGCCTGGTAGCGCCCACCCTTCTCCCTGAAAAAAGCAAGGTTCAAGAAAGGCGGCTTGCGATTTTTAAAGCGCTGCACCTCGAGTTTGATCCTGGTTTCGTCGGCCAGGCCGAGGTAATAACCGCTGCTCTCCTCGAAGTTGCGGACCTGGTTGACCATCAGGTTGTCGAAAATGGCCGTGTTGTACTGGTAGATAATGATGTTGATGATAAAATAAAAGAAAACCGTGACCAGCACGATGGGCGTGACGATGAAAAACAGCCCGGAAATGATAAGCCGGTTGCGTATTTTCCAGAGCAGGCGGCGGCGGATGATGCCCAGCAAGCGGATCAGGGCCAGGATGACGGTCAGCCACAGGAAGAATTGGAAAGTGCCAGGTTTCAGGAAGAAGTAGGCCACGATTGCAGCGGCCGCGGAAAGGATCAGCGCCAGGTCGAGTTTGTGAAGCTTTGTCAACATGAAAGGATTATATATCGATTGGGGGCGATTTTGCAAGAACAGAACACAGATCACTGTTCGACATCCAGCTTCAACGACAACGGTTGAAAGCCCAGATACTTCTGCCAGTTCACCTGTTTCTCCTTGGGGCTGAAGCCGTCGCGGCCCAAAGAGTGGAGGGCCGAAACGGCCAGCAGCGCCGAGAGGTCGCGTTCGCCCATGTGTGTCTTGAGCAGAAAATCTTCCAGGCTGTTGTAGCCGTTGCCGCGGTTGGCCACGATGCGCGTCGCCAGCTTGGCGCCTACCCCCTTGACCGTCAGCAGGCCGCAACGGATGGCTCCCTGCCCCTCGGGCGTAAAACCCAGGCCGCTGTTGTTGACGTCGGGCGCCAGGATGGCCAGGCCCGATTTTTTCGCTTCTTCGATATAGACCGGAAGCGGGTAATAACCGCCGGCAGCGTTGAACAGCCGGCAGAAAAATTGCAGCGGCTCCTTGGTTTTCAGCCAGGCCGACAGGTATGCCGCATAGGCGTAGGCCATGCTGTGCGCCTGGCAAAAGGCGTAAAAAGAAAAATCCATGGCCAGTTTCCAGAACAATTCGAGCTCACCCTGGCTCCAGCCGTTTTTTTGACCTTGTTCAATAAAATCTGCCCGCCGTGCTTCACCTTTTTTCTTTTTGAGTTCCTTGCGCGCCATTTCCGCCTGCTCCAGGCTCCAGCCACTGACATGGTGCAGCAGCACGGTGATCTGTTCTTCAAAGATCAGGGCGCCGCGGCTGGCCGGGAAAAGTTGCCCCAGCAGCGGATGGCAGGCGGGACGCCGTTCCAGGTAGGCCTGTTTCATGCCCGAGCGGGCCGGCCCGGGGCGGATAATGGCCACGGCGATGGCCAATTCTTCCAGGCTGGACGGCCGCGCTTTCAGCAGGTTCTCCCGGGCCAGCGG